>CALVEE010000128.1 GCA_944326495.1 Candidatus Gastranaerophilales bacterium
ATGCAGTATTCAGACTTCTATGCTATGTTTAAGGCTCTTGGTTCCGGCATGCCGATGACAGTACGTCTTTTAGACCCGCCGCTTCACGAATTCTTACCTTCTAAGGAAGATTTGATTGCAGAAGTTGCTACCCTAAAAGCTCAAGGTAAAGATTCTAAAGAAAAAGAAGAATTGTTAAGCGTAGTTGAAAGCTTATCTGAATCTAACCCGATGATGGGCTTAAGAGGATGCAGATTAGGTTTAACTTATCCTGAAATCAATGAAATGCAGGTAAGAGCAATCTTTGAAGCAGCATGTGATGCTAAAAAAGAAGGTGTTGACGTAATTCCTTACGTTATGATACCTCTTATCGGCCACGTAAACGAGTTAAAGGTTGCAAAAGAAATTCTTGAAAGAGTTGCTGAAGATGTAATGAATGAAAAAGGAATTAGAGTTGATTACAAATTCGGTACTATGATAGAAATTCCTCGTGCAGCATTAACAGCTGATGAAGTTGCTGAATACGCTGAATTCTTCTCATTCGGTACAAACGACCTGACACAGATGACATTCGGCTACTCAAGAGACGACGCTGAAGGTAAATTCCTGAAACGCTACGTTGAACAGAAAATCCTTCCGGCTAACCCGTTTGAAACACTTGATACAAAAGGTGTTGGTAAATTAATGGAAATGGCTATGGAAAAAGGTAAGGCTGTTAATCCGAAACTTATCGGCGGCGTTTGCGGTGAGCACGGCGGTGATCCGGATTCTGTTAAGTTCGCTTACAGAATCGGTTTGGATTACGTCTCCTGCTCACCATTCAGAATTCCGCAGGCTAAACTTGCTGCGGCTCAAGCAGTTGTTGAAGCTAAGAAGTAAATTCTTGAAAAATTAGTAAATTCCCCCCGAAACGCTATGTTTTAGGGGGAATTTATTTAGAATTAAAATTATGTTATTATAGAACTAACAAAGGAAACCGGTTAGATGTCAAGATTATCCGAAAGAATTGAGAATTTTAACAGAGCTTTTGTACTTTATGAACAAGCGCATACTGCATATTGCGCTGATAAGGAAAATAAGCTGATACAGATGGCATTAGTACAGGGGTTTGAAATAGTTTTTGAACTTGGCTGGAAATGTCTGAAAGATTATTTAGCATCTAAAAATATAGAAGAATACACCCCAAAAGATGTAATAAAAGCAGCATTTAAATCAAATATACTGCCAGCAGCACAAATTTGGATTGATATGGCAAAAGATAGAAATGTAAGTTCTCACGAGTATAATGAAAAAAAGGTCGCAATTATTTTAGATAGAATAGGCTCAATTTATTTTGAAGAGCTTACAAGATTTTATTCATGGTTAGGAGAGATTAATGAGTAATGATTTTGGGCTTCCGGAAAGGACAATGAATGAACTATTGGACTATTTTAAGTCCAGACCTGAAATTGAAAAAGTCGTAATCTACGGTTCTCGCGCTAAAGGAAATTATCGCACAGGTTCGGATATTGATTTTGCAATATGGTCTGATAAAGAAACTTTATCCGGAATTGCATTAGACCTTGATGACTTGCCTACACCTTATATGTTTGATGTTACAAACTATAAGACTCTTACACACGAAGGGATGAAAAATAGTATAGATAGAGACGGCAAGATTTTTTATTTGAGAGAGAATTAGCACTCTTTTCTTTACATTTTCTTCTAACTGCTGTATCATTTTCTTAAGGGAGATAAAGTATGAAAGAACAGTTGGAAAGTATTTATAATTCGGCTAAATCTGATATCGAAAAAGCTCAAACTATCAGCGATATTGATGAAATCAGATTAAAGTATTTAAGCAGAAAAGGTGAATTCAATTCTATAAAAAAAGGCCTGAAAGATTTATCCGATGAGGATAAAAGAACTGTAGGCGCTCTGGCAAACCAAATTACACAGGATTTGGAGACTATGCTCAAAGAAAAACATGATATTTTTTATCAAAAAGAGCTCAATGAAAAACTACAAAAAGACCGAATTGATATCACTTTGAGCGGAAAATATATATCTCAGGGTAAAGTTCACCCGCTTACAGAGACAACTAATGAAATCGTATCTATTTTCCAAAACCTCGGTTTTTCAGTTGTTTCACCAGAACTTTCTCCGGAAGTTGAGACTGAATATTATAACTTTGATATGCTGAATGTCCCGAAAGATCACCCTGCACGTGATGTTCAGGATACTTTCTATGTTAAAGACATGCCTAATGTTGTATTAAGAAGCCAGACATCCGGTGCTCAAATACACGTTATGGAAAACCAGAGACCGCCGATTAAGGTTATTTCTCCGGGGCGGGTTTACAGAAACGAAAATATTAATGCAAGAAAAAACAACTTTTTCCACCAGATAGAAGGTTTATATGTTGATAAAGACATAACTTTCGGGGATTTAAAAGGGGTTTTAAATGAGTTTATAAGACTTTATTTTGGCTCTGCCCGCCCGACAAGATTCAGAAGCAGTTTCTTCCCGTTTACGGAGCCTTCTGCAGAAATTGATGTTCAGTGTATAATGTGCCAGGGTAAAGGCTGTAAAATTTGTTCCGGTACAGGCTGGCTTGAAATTCTTGGCGCAGGAATGGTTGACGTAAATGTTTTAAGAGGCGTCGGCATTGATCCTGATGTTTATTCAGGTTTTGCTTTCGGTATGGGGGTTGAAAGACTTGCTATGCTTAAGTATGCGATTGATGATATAAGACTATTCTTCAATAATGATAAAAGATTCTTAGAACAATTCTAAGCGGAGAAGTTTGTGTATGAAAAAGATTTTTGGAATTATTGTTCTGCTTTTGATGCTTAATATTCCTTGCTGTTTTGCTGGCGATTCTTATTTAATTGATACTGCAGAACTTGTCAAAATGCAAAATCAGGTAACTGAAGTCGGGTATAGGCTTTTAAATCAAAATAGCATTGAAAAAAGAATGGTTTTTGTTCTGGATAGTGGAAAGCCCGTTAACGCAGGGCTTTGTCAGTCTGATAGAACTATAATTATATATCGGGGTATGTATTCAATGCTTCAAAATGAAAGTGAACTGGCAGCTGTATTGGCTCATGAGATTTCACACGCTATTGACAGCTATGACGGCATTTTTAGAGGATTTTTCCACTGGGTTAGTTATGCCTGCGCCCCGCATAAGTATGAATATAAAGCAGATAAGAGAGCTGTTGATTTTATGGTAAATGCCGGATATAACCCAGTTGCTCTTATTGTTGTATTGAATAAGACAAGTGCACAACCCAGATATGAATGGTTTGCAAACCATCCTCTAACGTCAAAGAGATTGATGGAAATTTATGAGTACATTTATAAAAAATATCCGGAATACCTTGTAAATAATATTTATAAGAATAATATGATTTATCAGAATTTCTTACTTACTTCAAAGGAAAATCGTGCAAAATTTCAGGAAAAAGTTAAAACTAATTCTAGCAAAAAAGTCCGTTATAAATAAAAAAGTAATTGCCATAATGCTGATATTAAACATACTTAGCATATTCCCCTGTTACGGAATAATAACGGATGATTTTGCTGAAACAACTCTTGATAAAAATTTAAAAATTAAATTATATAAGCCCAAAATATACAGAGATGATTTTGCTGAAAATAATAAGCAGATAATAAATAAGACTGTATATACTAAAAAAAATTACTATGATGAATTTGCAGAAGCTAATCATAAAGTTGCAAGGCATTCAGTTCAAAAAAATATTATTTTTGAAACAAACAATACAAAAAATATAGAATTAAGAATTGTACGGCCAATTTCAACCAAGTCTAAACCGGAGGAAGGTAGTTCCGTAGATTTTGTAACAGCAAAAGATGTTAAAATCAATAATAAATTATATCCTGCAGGCACCCCTGTCAAAGCAAGAATTGAAACTGTTTCTCAAAATTCGATATGGGGCGTACCTGCTGATTTGATTATAGGAAATTTTTATATCGGAGATCTCCCTTTAAAAGGAGAAATAAAAAAAAGTGGAGTTAATAATACAATGTGGGTAAAACCGCTTTCTATTGCAGTAGGAATCCTTGCAGGAGCAGGATTTGCCCTTCTTTTTATAAGAGGCGGGCATGCTAAAATCAAGCCGGATGAAGTTTTTACTGTTTCTTTTTAAACAATTTCTTCTCAAGAGTTTGTGCTGTTTTAGTTTTAGCCAAGCCGCCCAGAGAAGTTTCCTTCAATAGCGGAGACATTAATTGTCCCGTAATTTTTAAAGTGTCAACGATTTCATCCATCGGAATTTTACTCTCTACTCCGCATAGAGCAAGTTCAGCAGCTGTTACAGCGTGAACAGCGAGAAAAGCGTTTCGTTTTATACACGGTACCTCAACCAGTCCGCAGACAGGGTCGCAGGTAAGTCCAAGAATGTTTTTAAGCGCAAGGGCGGCTGCATTAATAATCTCTTTTACTCCGCCTCCAAGCATTTGCGTTAATGCAGCCGCCCCCATTGCTGAGGCGACACCGCACTCTGCCTGACATCCGGCAACAGCTCCTGCAAGCTGAACTTTATTTGATACAATTAAACCAACAATACCGGCTGTTAAAAGACCGTTTATCTGCTCCGCTTCTGCAATATTTTTCTCTTCAGAAACCGCTATAATTACCGAAGGAACAATCCCGCATGAGCCTGCAGTAGGGCAGGCAACTATTCTTCCCATTCTTAGATTTTCTTCCGCTGTAGCAAGAGCGTATTCTGTTATTTTCTCAAAAGTTTTACCAAATATTGCCCCGCGCTTTTGAAAATTCTCTATCAGTTTTGCACAATCATCCCCGCACCAGCCGCTTATTGCTTTTTCTTTTGATTTTAGGCCGTTTTTAACCGCTTCTTTCATCGCAAGCAAATCTTCCAAAACTTTCAGCCTCACAACATCAATATCGACTTCTGATAACTTTGCTTCTTCGTATTCTGCGATTTCATATATTGTTTTATTTTGTAAAATACATTTTTCTTCTAAATCTGAAAAAGATAAAATTGCCATTATTTTAATTTCCTGATATTTGTAACAAAATACACGTCTTTAATATTCTGTACCTTTTCTACAACATCTTCTCCAAGCGGAATATCTAAAGCTACATACATTGAGGCATTACCGCCCTTTGAACTCCTGTCACAATGCAGAGAAGCAATATTAACCTTTTGTTTTTGTATAATATCGCTCACTGTAGAAATCATTCCTGGTTTATCTTTGTACATTAAAAGCAGTGTATCATATGAGCCGTCAATATTTACACTAAAGCCGTTTATGCTGTTAATCCTTATTTCGCCGGCTCCGACTGAATCTCCCGAGACAGTCATTTTATTATCAAAAATTATATCTACAGAATTAGGATGACGTGAAATATCTTCTCTGTATTCATATGAGTATTCAACACCTTCTGTCATATCAAAAATATTTTTTATGCACGACTCATCCACCGAATACCCCAAAACACCTGCAAGAAGTCCTTTATCCGTGCCGTGTCCGAAACCGGTTGTGGCAAAAGAATTATACAGCACAAATTTGACCTCTTTAAAATCATTCTTATAAATATTTCTTGCCATAAGCCCTAATCTTACGGCTCCTGCTGTATGAGAGCTGGAAGGCCCGACCATAATAGGAGAGATGACAGAAAAAATTGATTTTTGTTCCATTTTTAATAATCATCCTCATCATCTTTACCGGCGTTAATATACCCTTCCATAATACTATATAGAGAGCTTTGCCAATCACTGTTTTTTTCCAGGAAGAAATCCGCACCGCGAGCTTTGCATTGCTGTTCAATTTCGCGCCTCGGGGATGCTGTAATTACACCGATAACCGTTTTAATTCCGGCTGCCGCGGCCATTTTCTTTAACTCTGTCAAAAGAATAAAACCTTCCCGCTCTGTAGGAATAAATAAATCCATAACAACATATGCGTATTTACGGGTTTTAAATTTATTGACCGCATCATATATTTCCTGGGAACAATCAATATCATAATCAAACTGCGATAGAAGAATTTTAAGCTGATAAGTAATTACTCCAAGATCATCAACTATTAAAATAGCCGGTCCTTTAGGTTCTTCTTCCTGCGCAGCCGTATTCCCGAGCGCCTTGCTTACAATAGGTTTTTTAGCGTTGCTGTTAAGCTCTTTTAAGGTATCTACAATATTAATTAACTGCTTCTTTAAATCCACCAGCTCTAAATTCTGCGGCGGTTTGGAATTAGTTATATTGTAAAACAATTCAATAAACTCATTATCTAAATCTATGGTGGGCATATACTCTCCTATTGCGTAATTTAAGTTGATTATACCATATTGCGGGCAAAAAAGTAAGTCCTTCAATTAAATTAGATATCGTTTGTTTAGATTATTCAAGTTTTATGGATTTTAGAGTATAATTTACATATGAAAAAATTTATACTAATAATACTTACAGCTTTATTTTTAGCCCCGTCTGTTCTTGCAGAAGAACCTTCTTTTTGGGGGATATTCCAAAATGATACCAGAGAAATAAAATCTTTGTTAAATTCACAGGTCAGGTATGCAAACAGAACTAATTTTGATAAATTTATAGCAACATATGATAAGAATTACAAAAATGCAGACGGTTTTGATTTAGAGACTTACTCTACTCTCGTAAAAGACATATGGAAAACTTATGATAAAATTAAGTATGATATAAAAATTAAGGATATTGCAATTAAGGATGATTGCGCAACGGTAAAGGTTGAAGAATTTTCTTATGCTGATATTCCGGTATCGGAAAAAATGGACGGCGTATTAAAAAGCGAAGCTGACAGTGTTTATTATCTAAAAAAAATTAACGGCAAATGGAAAGTTTCCTCAGATTCTGTTATTAGTGAAAACACATCAATGCTTTATGGTGATGCTATCGGATTAGATATAAAACTGACTGCTCCTGCTAAAATCCCAGCAAACACTGAGTATACAGCATCTTTAGAATTCACTCCGCCGGAGGATACAATTGCTATTGCTTCGATTGCAAGCGATAAGGTTGAATACCCCCAGAAACAGGCAAAAGAAGTTTTCAGAAAACTTCCGGATGATAATATTTTGGAAAGATTGTTTATTTCAAACTCTGACAATGTAAATGAGTATGTAGTTGCATCTATCGGGCTTACAAAGGCAGATATTTCTGATTTGAGTATAAAATTAAGCCTGACCGGATTTGGTTATCAAATAACAAGGGTTAACGTAATCCCGAAGAAAACAGAGGAGAGTAATGTCGAAGATAAGTAAAATATCATACTTTTTTATATCCGGTATTTTTTTCATAATCTTTGACAATTATTTTTCAAATATAATTCTTGAAAATATACAAAATCTGCCTGAAAACCCTGTATTTGATTTAATTTTTGTTCAAAATACAGGTGCAGCTTTCAGTATACTCCAAAATTCAGGCGCTTTTTTAATAGGCTTTTCTATATTTGCAATTTTAGGAATAATTATTTATCTGATTAAAAATATCGAAAGAATTTCTGCAATGTCTATCTTCTGGACGGCATTACTAACGGCAGGAATTTTCTGTAACACATATGAGAGAATTACTTTCGGGTTTGTTCGAGACTTTTTTAAATTAAATTTTGTAAACTTTCCTGTTTTTAATATTTCTGATATTTTTATAAATGTCAGTGTTTTTGCTATAGTGATAATAATTATTAAAAATGAGATTATTAATAGACGACGTAACAGAAGAAAAAAGAATTGATTTATATCTTGCAGAATATATGCAGGATTATTCGCGTTCAAAAATCCGGAATGAAATAAAAAAAGGTCTTGTTTTAGTTAATTCTAAAGAGGTTAAACCATCTTATATTTTAAAAGAAGGAGATATTATTGATATTAATCAAGAAGATTTGTCTCCTAAAATTCTGCCCGAAAATATCCCGCTTGATATTGTCTTTGAAGATGATAATATGCTTGTTGTTAATAAACCTTCCGGAATGCTTACGCATCCTACGACAATAGAAACATCCAACACGCTTGTTAATGCGCTTTTGTACAAATACGGCAGTAATCTGTCTGATATTAACGGAGAGCTTAGGAGGGGAATTTTACACAGGCTTGACAGAAATACGTCCGGGCTTTTAATGGTGGCAAAAAACAATAAAACCCATGAGTATCTGGTCGAAAAAATGAAAGCAAAAGAAATTACCAAAAAATATCTTGCTGTTGTAAAAGGAATTGTTGAAAAAGATAATTTTATAATTAATAAACCTATTAGCAGAAATCCTAACCAGCCTCACAAAATGGCAATATTAGAAGGCGGAAAAGAAAGTATTTCCATTGTAAAAGTACTTGAAAGGTTTAAAGACGCATCGCTAGTAGAAATAGAGCTTGTAACAGGAAGAACCCACCAGATACGCGTCCACATGTCAAGCATCGGACATCCTGTTTATAACGATACATTGTATGGTTTTGGGAAAATGAAAATTAAAACAGAAGAGCAGGTTCTCGAAGCCTATAAACTTGCATTCCCAAAGCCATATGAAGGCGAAATAATCTCTTTAGAGATAGAAAAAGACGAAAAGTTAAATAAAGTATTAAACTATCTGAAGTTAAATAATGCTTCTTTTTAGTCTTTCTGATCTGTTTTCGCTTAATAAATTCTTAAGCTTCATAATTGCCTGCGCATGAAGCTGTGATATTCTTGATTCAGAAACATTTATAGCTTCGCCTATTTCCTTAAGCGTCATATTTTCATGGTAATAAAGAACCATAATAGTTCTTTCTCTTTCCGGCAGTCTTTTCAAAGCGTTTTCAAGCTCCTTTTTAACATCCTTTTCTTCCATTTCTTCGTGCGGAGCCAAATTATGTGAATCCTGTATTGTATCAATAATTTCAATATCCCCGTCTGATGAACCCTTTTTATCATATATTGACGTGACAGTTGTGTCCTCGGATAACAGTTGTTCGACTTTTTCTTTTTCAATTCCGAGAAAATTCGCAATTTCAGTATTTGTTGCAGAGCGCCCGAACTGTTTCTTTAATGTTTCCTGCGCTTCTTTTACATCTTTAATCTTTCTTCTTACACTTCTTGGTAAAAAGTCTTGAGAGCGGATTTTATCAATAATATTGCCTCTTATTCTTACAAGAGCATAAGTTTCAAATCTGGCACCCATTTTTGGAGTATATTTCTCAACCGCATCAATAAGCCCTTCTACCCCGTAGCTTGAAATATCTTCATATGAAAAAGTCGGCGGAAGAGCTACTTTTACACGGCCGACAACATAGCGGGTGAGGTAAATATATTGAAGGATAAGAGCATCTCTTAATTCCTTGTTATCGTGATCATCAAAATATCGAGCCCACATTTCAGCCAGCTCTTCATTTGAAACTTTTTTAATTTTATTAAAAGATGTTTCCTGTTCCATCCCTCTTGTCCTAATGTATGCCTATATTATTGTAACGTTTTATTACAAAATAGATATCATATATATAGATAAAATTATTAAGTTTTGTAAACGATATGAATTTGCGGAAAAATTAACATTTTTCTCGCAAATTCTCGGGAACGGTTTCACCTCTGGCCAGGTGCTATCCCGCACCCGGCCAGAGGTTCACACACCTTGCATCGGGTACGGAAAAACCTCAAAAATCTGTCAATTTTTGGATTTTTCCGCACCCT
>CALVEE010000129.1 GCA_944326495.1 Candidatus Gastranaerophilales bacterium
AACAAATCGGAAAAACTTTCTTCAAAAGATTATACATTTTTTTGATTTCTTCTTTGTTAACAAACGGTGATTCTGATTGAGCGCACATAATTCCGCCCTCTTTTAGAGAGTTTTTAACATTTGTATAGAATTCTTCCGTAAACAAACCTTCACCAGGCCCCATTGGGTCAGTTGAGTCAATAAGAATAATATCAAACATATTCTTTTTGTCTTTAATATACTCAATAGCGTCCTGAACAAGTATTTCACATTTCGGGTTATCTAATTCACAAGCAATTGTCGGAAGATATTTTTTACAAGCATCTATTACCATTCCATCAATTTCGCAAAGAACTACTTTTTCTACAGTATCGTGCTTTAACACTTCTCTAACAGTTCCTCCGTCTCCTCCGCCAATTACAAGAACAGTTTTTGGAGCTTTATGATGCATCATCGGAATATGAGCTATCATTTCATGATAATGAAATTCATCCCCTTCAGTTGTCATCATTAGATCATCCAACGTAAGAATCTTACCAAGAGTTGAATCTGTATCGATGACTTCAACTTTTTGGAAGGGAGACTGTTTAGAAAAAAGAACTTCTTTTTGTTTTATTGCAATTCCAAAGCCTGCCGGCGTAATTTCTTTATAGAATTCTGTCATAATTTTATATTCCCCGCTAATATATGTATATGCAGGTGGAAAACTTCCTGTCCTGCTTCTTTTCCTGTATTAATAACTGTTCTGTAAGATTTTAGCCCTGCTTTTTTAGCAGCTTCTTTTACTGTCATCATAAGTTTTCCGAGCAAAACTTCATCCTCCAGCTCATTAAGAGACTCAATGTGTTTTCTCGGAACAACAAGCAAGTGAGTATCAGCCTTCGGATTAATATCTTTAAACACAACTGCATACTCGTTTTCATAAACGAATTCTGTGTTAAATTCGCCGTTTATGATTTTACAAAAAATACAATCCATCTCACTTCCTCCTTAATTATTTAAATGATAATCTAAACTTTTATGAATTGCAATTATAAATTAATTTAACCATTTTAATTGATTAATTGTATATTTAAAGATATAATTTTTGCTATAACATAAGGGCTGGTTATGAAAGAAAATTCAAAACCTGATAAAATATTAGTGCGGGGTGCGAGAGTACATAATTTAAAAAATATTGACGTTGATATCCCTCTAAATAAAATAGTAGGTATAGCAGGAGTATCAGGTTCAGGGAAATCATCGCTGGCACTCGGAGTATTGTATGCAGAAGGCTCAAGACGCTATCTGGAGGCATTATCAACTTATACAAGACGCAGAATGACTCAAGCTGCTAAGGCACAGGTTGATGAGATTTTGTATGTACCGGCATCACTTGCGCTTCACCAGAGACCGGCTGTTCCCGGAATAAGAAGTACTTTCGGCACCGGCACAGAACTTCTTAACAGCCTAAGGCTCATGTATTCCCGCCTTGCTAATCACCGCTGTCCGAACGGCCACTATTTAGAGCCGACGCTTCTGGTTGCAGCAGGAAAAGAACTTGAATGTCCGGTTTGCGGAGAACATTTTTATGCTCCCTCTGCTGAAGAGCTTGCGTTTAATAGTCAGGGTGCCTGCGAACACTGCGGCGGGGTTGGTACTATAAGAACTGTAGACGAGTCTACTCTTGTTCCTGACGAAACATTAACAATAGACGAAGGTGCAGTTCTGCCGTGGAATTCTCTTATGTGGTCGCTTATGACAGATGTCTGCAGAGCTATGGGAGTTAGAACAAATGTGCCGTTCAAAGAACTTACACCCGAGGAGCGTGAAATTGTATTCCATGGGCCTGCTGAAAAGAAACATATTTTCTACAAAGCTAAAAATTCTAATCAGGCGGGAGAAATTGATTTTACATACTACAATGCTGTTTATACGGTAGAAAATGCCCTGAAAAAAGTAAAGGACGAGTCCGGCATGAAGCGGGTTGAAAAGTTTTTGAAAGAAGAAACCTGCCCGTTTTGCCATGGAACACGTCTTTCAGAAGCTGCCAGAGCGCCAAAGCTTATGGGGATTTCTCTTGATGAAACCTGTAAAATGACTTTATCGGAATTAATAAAATGGGTTGATAAAGTTCCGTCCTCTCTCCCTGAAAAAATGCGGCCTATGGCAGAGGCAATATGCGAGTCATTTCAGGCATCTGCAAAACGATTAATGGATTTAGGACTCGGTTATCTTTCACTTGACAGAGCTGGCTCTACATTATCAACCGGAGAAAGACAGAGAATGCAGCTTGCCCGCTCGGTCAGAAACAGAACCACCGGCGTTTTATATGTTTTAGACGAGCCTTCTATCGGTTTACACCCTGCAAATATTAAAGGCTTAAATGATGTTATGCATGACCTTGTTGCGGATGGGAATTCCGTAATTCTTGTAGATCATGATACACAAATCTTATCCGAAGCCGACTGGATTATTGAAATGGGGCTTGATTCCGGTGTTGACGGCGGAGAGGTGATTGCAGAGGGGGAAATAGACAGCATAGTTAAAAATCCTGTATCTAAAATAGGAGCGTTTTTAGCCGGCAATGATGATAAGCCCGTACGGATGAGCGTAAAAAGTCCGGAAATCTTTGATAAAGGTGAAATTTATCTTACAACCTCAAATATTCATACAGTAAAGCCGCTTGAGGTTCATATTCCAAAAGGAAGGCTTAGCGTTATTACAGGAGTATCAGGTTCCGGGAAAACAACACTTATATTAGAGAGCTTGATACCGGCATTAGAGAATAATATTAATAAAAAGAAGCTTCCTGAACATATTAAGAGTATAAAAGCAGAAGGAATAGAGCATGTAAAACTCATAGATGCATCACCTATCGGCATAAATGTACGCTCAACGGTTGCAACTTATGCCAATATTCATGATGAGTTAAGAAAAGTTTTTGCCAAAACTCCTGCAGCTAAGGAGTCGGGTTATAAATCCGGAGACTTTTCTTATAATACAGGCTCTCTTCGCTGCCCGAACTGCGACGGCACGGGAAGTATAAGTCTTGATGTTCAGTTTCTGCCGGATGTAGAAATTCCGTGTCCTGACTGCAGAGGCTCAAGGTATTCTAAAAAAGCAGAGGGGATAAAGTATATCAATAAATCTAATGAAGCTTATTCACTCCCTGAAATAATGGCTATGGATGTAAACCACGCAATTATTGCCTGCAAAGACTTAAATATTGTAAAACAGCGGCTTCAAATACTAAAAGATTTAGGGCTTGGTTATTTAACTCTCGGGGAAGCTACTCCGGGGCTGTCCGGAGGTGAAGCACAGCGTTTGAAACTAGCATCAGAGATGGGAAGAAAGCAGGATAGTTCCGTATTTGTGTTTGATGAACCGACTATAGGACTTCACCCGCTTGATGTTAAATCTCTGCTCGGTGTTTTTCAAAAACTTATTGATAACAATGCTACAGTTATAGTAATCGAACATGATCTTGATGTAATAAGAAATGCGGATTATATAATAGATATGGGCCCCGGTGGCGGAATTGACGGCGGAGAAATCGTTGCTTGCGGTACTCCGGAAGAAATTGCGCATAATAAAAAAAGCATAACAGGAAAATATTTAAAGAAATATTTCGGATAATTATTGCAGCAGCTTAAAGCATCTGTTATCATGAAGATATATCTGGAATTATATGAAAAACATTACCCCGCAAAACTATCTAAAATATTACTATGATATTCCTTCCGAGGGAAAAACTTCTGCCGGAAAACCTTTGAGGAAGCTTAAGAATATTATCTGCCCTTACCGCGGGATTAAAATTATTCCAACAGAAAATATAAAAGGGTTTGAAAAAAAATTAGCGCAATGTAAAACCGCCTTAGACGGAGTTGAACTGCTCTCATGCTATCAGGAAAATATGCTTCCTGTAGAAAAGGCAATGTACGCTATTTTTAAAGACTTTGTTCAAATTAATCCCGAAGATAATCTCCAGAACTGCCTGCTTATGATAAAAATGAATTGTCTTACAAGGCTAAAACTTGAAGAAATGGAAGTTTTAGACGAAGTAGACAGACTTACTAAAAGACTCTCCCCTAATTCAGCCTTGAAAATTCGTGCAAAAACGACAAAATGCAGGCAAATTATCCTTAGCAGCTCAACTCATGATACTTTTAAACGTAAAATATTCCTGAACTCACTAAAAGAGATTATACCTAAAGAGAATGAAAGGGAGATTTTTAAGAATATAAGGAACAAAGCCCTTTTTCTTCCAACCTCTGAAAGCAGCAGAAACGCTTTTGTTGTAAAGTATTCTAAACGCAGCCAGATAGAAATAATAAGACGTATATTTATAGCCTCAACCGGCTCTATTGAACATGTAACCCCGGCTTCCGAAGGCGGACTGAATACTATAGGAAACTTTTTGCTCACATCCGCAAGCGGAAACCGTTATCGTGAAAATATGCCTTTAACCGAATACATAAAAAGACACCCCCAAATCCCTGAATATATGCAATTGTACATTCAAGACATCATAAGAGAAATTCACAACGGAAACCTTAAAGGAAATGAGACTTACCCGTATAAGATAAAGAAAAAACTCTTTGAAGAATCAAAAGGGCGGATTATGATAAGCCTAAGCTCATACAAATATTCCGAAGAAGAAGCCTCTAAAGAGGAGCAAAGGTATTAAATCTATGTAGAATTAGTTTTATTTCAGGGCAGTAGCAGAATTGTGGAGCAAGTTATTTATTATAAACAAATGTTATTAAGTCTAAAATGTCCACAGTTTGATTTTTAATATCCAAAATAATCTAACATACAGTTTATTTATTCTTTTGTAAAAATGTATTGGTGAAAGATATAGCCATAAGGCAGGTGTCCTCATATCTTCCGGTATTTTCATGAGAAATTCTATGAGCATGTACAAAGGCATTTCATGATGCTTAAATGAACTATAAATTATATCTACCGGATTTATAAAAGGTCCATAACCATTACATAAATTAGAATTTGATAAAATTCTTATAGCATTTTTTCTAACAGAATTATCTTTACAAGAATCAAAACTGGAAACAATACCACAAGGGAAATTATATGATTTAGTTCTTTCATGGGTAAGTTTATCTTTTTCTTTAGTTTCAACTCTATCAAAATTATAATTTTTGTGATCTTCTATAATAATATTTGAGGTTAAACTAACAATTGATTTTGACGGTATTAAAACTTTGGCATTTTTATTTATTGCTTTACAAGCGACACAAACATGTGGCAAAATTGTAGGATTATCTGCCATTGCATAAGTCATTAAATCATCTGTTAAAAATTCCGTTTTATATATGCAGGATGGTGTAAATGTTGCCTGCGCAAGTATAAAAGCTTTTTTATCTTTGTTTTCATCGCAATTATAATCGACACAGGTCATCAATACATCATAATCTTGATTTATACCATCTTCAATTTCTTTCCAAGCAGAAAAATCTATATCATCATTATCACAAAGTATCCAAAAATACTTCTTTGATGCTAGCTCCATTGCTTTACATAAATTACCGCTTAAACCTATATTTCTATTATTTTTTATATGTTTTACATTTTTGTATTTAGCAGAAATATTTTCAAGTAATGTACCAGTGCCATCTGTAGAATTATTATCTAAAACTTTTATATCAAAGTCTTTTATAGGACTATTATTATTTAATATGGTTTCCAATGTGTGTTTTAAATACTTTTCTCTATTGAATGTTATAATAAAAATTTCTAAATCATCTATTAGCATAATAAATCCTTTCTATTTTCAATAATAATACCTATAATTGTGACAATGCCAATTATTATTTTTTATACTTTTGAACATGTCATGTTTGTTTTTGTAATATTGATATTTCTTCTTTATAAATTCAAAAGGCAAAAATTTGAAGACTTTACACATTGCATATGAAATCTTTATGTGTAAATCTTCTCCAACTGAAACTAATTTGTTACACAAATCTTGAATCATAAATAATCCTTTATAATCGCAAGCATATACCAGTAATGCTTCATAAAAAGGTGTTAATCTTGCAATCTGCCACCATTCTGCCGCATAAAAAGCGCTTGGACATAGCCAAGGCCTTTCATATGCACCACAATAATGTAGTATTACAGATTCTTTTATACCATTCAAAAACTCATCCTCGTCATCATATAAATGATTTATATAAGCTAGAACTCCAAGATTATATTTTGTTTCCAGGTAATAAATAGAATTTTTAAATGTTATATTTAAAGCTTGTTGGTCTGGCCAATGAGCGTAATTTTTAATGTACCATTTATAACTCTCTCTAATTTTTTCTTCTGAATTATCTTCCCGCCATTTCTTTAAATTACATAATAAAACTCCAGTATTAACACTTATATTAGGAAATCTGTCTTTGTCTTTTAAAGTGTAATTTTTTATAACATTTCTACCAAAATCGCAAACGGCAGCAATATGATAATTTGCAATATCAAGATTCCATAACAAACTTAAAGATTTCATAACAAGAACATCAGAATCTAAGAATATAATTTTGTCTAAATCATTGCATATTGATGCGATTTTTAAACGATAGTTTGAATACTCATAGCCGGTACCAAATTCTAAATTTTTATAATCTGCAAAAACTTTATTATCGACTAATCTAAATTCTATAGTACATGGTCTAATCTGTGTTAAAGATTTTATTAAATTTTGTTTATATATAGGTATATCTTTATGCAATATAACAATATGAATATTATCATCAATATTAGCATTTTTTAGAATTGATGCAATAGCAACACCTGTTATATATGCATATTCATTACTACAATTAAAACCTATATTTATTATTGTATTATCCATATTTAAACACCTTAGCTCTTTTGATCTACTCCATAACCTCTGCTAAAACAGATGTTTCTATTAAAAACGAAACATCAATATCTCTAATTATTTTAAATTTATATCCTAGATTTAAATTTGCTATAAATGGAATTATTTCAAATAAATCTTCTGGCTTATGATAAATACTGATTAATAATACAGGTTTTTGTTGTTTTATAGTCTCTACAGCTCCTTCTAAGAATTTTTGCTCAACCCCTTCTAAGTCTGTTTTTATTAACCCTACCTCTAAGTTATTTTCTTTTACATATGAATCTAATGTTATAGCTTCTACCTGTATTTTATGAGCACAATTTCCTGAAATAGGTTTTTCAATAGAGCTACCTGGTGCTGCAACCATATTATCTGCTTTATCAATATAAAAATCCAAAGTTGTATTTATATTGTATAAAGCTTTGTTTATGGGAACTACGTTTTTAATATTATTAAGTTCACAAGTTTTAGGTATTAAATTGTAGTTAGAAGGAATAGGCTCAAATGCCATAACCTTTTGATTGGTATACTTAGATAACAGAACAGCAGAATCACCAACTGAAGCTCCTGCGTCTATAATATATTTGTTTTTTATTTTATTTATGTTTTTTATTTCACCTAAATTCATATTATAATACCATAACGACGCTCCAAAAAGATTTTCTGGAAGTTTATATTGATTATAAACATATAAATTTTCATCTATTTTTATTATTTTATTTACAAAATTATGCCAAAAATCATATAATTTTTGTTTTTCTTCATGACTATAAAAATCATAAACTTGCTGTGTTGGATTTTCTTGTATAATCTGAATACGCTTTATAATGGTATTTAATTTAGCTATTTCTTCATTTTCCAAGTATTTAATGCAATTTAAGTACTTTTCACGAAAATCTCTTTTACCTATATACTCAATAAAAGGTTGTATAAAATGTTTTTCCATTTCATTGCTATATAATCTATAATTTGTACACCAATTATAAATGCTTTTAATATTATTTAAATTTTCTTGTATTAAACTGTATAATTTATTTCTATGTTTAAATTGAACACCGAAAATTGTTATTATATTATAATTTTCTACATTTTTTATAGAAAATATTTTTTCTAATATTTTTGACATAAACTAATCCTCCCTTCCGCTTGCGAACGCCTGATGCGTCCAGTAGTATTCCCATCGGCCGAAACGGCCGATGGATTGGATGCCTTGTGTTTGGAGATAATCCAAAACGGTCTGGCGGTTTTTGTAAATATCTTGGTCGAAGATTACGTTTGCATATTTTTCAAATCGTATATCTTTTATTAATATATCTTCTTTTTTGAATAGCCCCATTGAGATTAGGTTTGAGATTGTGTTTTCAAGGATTTCATCTGGGTGCATGGACATGACCCCTCCCCCTAACCCCCTCCCACAAGGGGCGGGGGAAATATGCTTACTATAAGCAGGCTGCATTACCCTCCCCTTGTGGGAGGGTCGAAATCTTTGATTTCGGGGAGGGGTCATATTTTCTTTTGGCAGGCAATTGTGCTCACAATGAGTGAGGAAATTTGCCACACTCGATTGTTGAGCCATAGAATTCGCAAAAAATATTTCTGCCTGCAAAGAACTGCACCCCATAGGCGCATTTTCTGGAGACTTCAAGCTCGGGCTGTAAACTCTTGCCGGTAAAATATCTTCATCATAAATATAAAACCAGAGATGTTTTGCTATATCAGGCTTATTAAACCCTAAAGAGACCATATAGCCGGAAGTAAACTTCAAATCGGCACCTGCTTGTTTCACTTCCGCAGGCACATTATCAAGCATGTTAACGAGCTCCGGAAGCGGTAAGCTTGAAATTAAGCGGGTATATGTATATTTATCGCCATCTTTAAAAATAATCTGCTTATTTTGTGTATCAATCTTAATAACTTCTTTGTTAAACCGGATATCAAGCCCTTTCCTGCAAGCATTCAAAATACTTCTAAACCCGCCCTTTTTAGGATACCGCATATAGTTTGTGTAATAAAAATTCTTATCCTGAACTTCAAACGCACCGCGCAAAACCTCATCTAAATCAGGGCTGTGCATTCTGTTTCCTACCCATTTTGTTTCAAGCACAAAAGGCTCTACTCCCCAGTATTTGCGGGTATATTTAAAAGGAAAATGTTCTGCAAAATAATCTCCGTATTGAACCCGAAGCCATTCTTCATAATTCTCAATCTCTGAAAAATCCTTATTTTTCCGGTTTACAAAACCTTTTATAATCTCCACTTTCTCATCAGCCGGCAATGGCGCGAGATTATTCTGTGCAGGATGTTTTAGCCAGAAACCGTTATAGTAATTATAAGAAATACTCGGATGAGCGAACATCGGAGAGGATTGTTCAAAAATATTACGCGTATAATCATCAGGCGCGAAAGAGAAATGCACAAATTTATCAAACCGGAAACCGCCGATTGTGAAATTCCCGCACAATCCGCCCCAGTAATTATTTTTCTCAAAAATTACAGCATCTTCTCCCGCCTTCTTGAGGTGGTAACCCGCTGATATTCCTGAAATTCCGCTTCCAAGTATTATAGTTCCCATGAATAACCTTTATTCTGATGTGTTAATATTTGTTTTTTGCAAAACTCAAACATATCGTCCGACTTCAAAGCCTCCTTGTACCAGTCAACAGTAAACTCGATTGCTTCTTTTAAAGTCAATTTTGCTTCCCAGCCAAGAAGTTTATACGCTTTTGTTACATCAAGGCTTAGAAGTGTATTTTCATGAACCATGTCATTTGAAGAAACATCAACAACTCTGCCTTTTCCGTAGTATTTGACAAGATAATCCACAACCTCCCAGACAGTTTTGTTACACTCAATTGAAGGGCCGAAGTTAAAACCTTCCGAGTATTTTTGCGGCTCTTCAATAAGTTTCTGTCCGACTCTTAAATATCCGCTCAACGGTTCAAGAACATGCTCCCAAGGCCTTGTCGCTTTCGGGCTTCTGATTTCAATATCCTTTCCGGCTTCAATAAACCTTATACAATCAGGAATAAGCCTGTTATCAGACCAATCCCCTCCGCCGATTACATTGCCGGCACGGACGGAAGCGATTGCTTTCCCGTGTTTTGTATAATCTTTTGGATTGAAATAAGAATTCCTGTAAGAAGAAATCATTAATTCAGCGCACCCTTTAGAAGATGAATACGGATCATAACCGCCCATTCTGTCAGTCTCTTTGTAACCCCAGATTTGCTCTACATTCTCATAACATTTATCAGAAGTTATCATTACAACTGTTTTTACACAATCAGACTTCCGGACTGCTTCAAGAATATTAAGCGAGCCCATGAGGTTTGTTTCATAAGTATATTTCGGGTTATCATAAGCCGTCCTTACAAGAGCCTGGGCTGCAAGATGGAAAATAATTTCCGGTTTGTATTCGGCAATAGTCTTTTCCAGCGTTTCGCAATCTCTAACATCCCCTCTTATATCAGCATAAAGATGTTTCTCCAAATGAGATGCTTTATAATTCCCGCGTTCTGAATACGGTTCAAGAGCATACCCAACAACCTTTGCACCAAGCATAGTGAGCCAGATTGAAAGCCAGCTTCCTTTAAATCCGGTATGGCCTGTAACTAATACTGTTTTGCCTTCATATACATTATTAAACATTTATCATCTCCTTATTATGCTCTTTCCACCATTCAATAGTTGATTGTAAGCCCTCTTCCAGCGTATATTTCGGCTTCCAGCCGATTGATTTAAGCTTATCATTATTCCCAACTACCAAATCATCCCCAAACGCTGCCGGAATTGCTCCCCATAGAATTTCACCCTCAAAGTTTGTAAGTTCGGCAATCTTATTTACGATATAGCGGAGCTGAACAGGTTTTCCGGAACATATGTTAACCGCACCCTGTAAATCGCTTTCAAAAACATCAACAATTCCTCCGGCTGTATCTTCTACATGCAAGTAATCCTGATATTTCAAGCAATCGCTGACTCTTACCGCTTCACCTTTAAGACAGGAGTTGATTACAGAGGGCATTAACCTTTGGGGTTTTTCATTTGGCCCGTAAAGATTAAAAATCCTTGGCCATTTGAAATCTATTCCATGCTTGTTACAAAATGATGAAGCAATTTTATAAACGCTGTTTTTAGCCTCGCCATACATTGTTTTAGGACTGGCAGGTGTTACATCTTCAAGCAGATAGCCGTATTTATACTCGTATTCCGAAATTGTTCCCGCTCCTAAAAACTTCTTACCGCCATACTTCTGGAAACTTTTTAAAAGATTTAAGGTAGCAATTGTCCAGTCTAAATTTTCATCCGCATTGTGACAGCCCTTTCCAACATACCATGCAAGATGAATAAGATTTTCAAAATTATGCTCCTTTAAAAATTCTTCTGCATCGCTGGAATTTAAAAGGTTCATTTCGTATTGAAAAAGCCCCTCCTGCTCTTTTGCAAACGGCGGATAGACAAGAGAATGAACTTCATATCCTCTTGCTAAAAGTTCTTTAACCACGTTTTGTCCGATAAAACCGGTTCCGCCTGTTATTAAAACTCTTTCTTTCATTATCTATACCTTTCCTGCAAGACTCACATATTGATTTTGTCCGTCCCACACTTTCCAAGGCGCTTTATCACTCTCCCAGTAATCATTAAGCTCGATTTTATCCCTCAAAGTATCCATCGGACGCCAGAAACCGGAATGTTTATATGCATTCAATTCCCCGTCATGTGCGATATTCTCAAGCGGACGGCGTTCGAAAATTTCTGTAGTATCGTTTGAAATATAACTAAAGACTTCCGGCTCACACACAAAGAACCCGCCGTTAATCCATCCCCCGTCGCCTTGAGGCTTTTCTTTAAATGATGTTATTGTATTATCAATTCCAATATCAAGCGCCCCAAATCTTCCTGACGGCTGAACCGCTGTCATTGTCATTAACTTCCCTGATTTCTTATGGAACTCAACAAGGCTTGCTATATTAACATCGCTTACTCCGTCGCCGTAAGTTAATAAGAAAGGCTCTCCGCCAACGTATTCTTCAGCGCGCTTAATCCTTCCTCCGGTCATAGTATTCTGGCCGGTATAAAGCATCGTAACTTTCCACGGCTCGGTTCTCATCTTATGAAGTTCTATTGTATTAGTTTTCATATCAATGGTTAAATCTGAATATCTCTGATAATAATGTACAAAATAGTCTTTAATCATATGAGACTTGTATCCCGTAAGGATTACAAAATCATTGAAGCCATAAAACGAATAAATCTTCATTATATGCCATAATATAGGATATCCGCCTATTTCAACCATTGGTTTCGGTTTAGAAACTGTTTCTTCTCCAAGTCTTGTACCAAGACCGCCTGCTAAAATAAGAACTTTCATAAACTCCCCTTTCTAAACTTGAATTCAATATTCAAAACAGTTACTATTTTGTACATATAATTAAATACAGCAATATTCTTTATAGAAAAAATCCTCTCCATAAAACTCTTTTCGATTTTTGTATCAGAAACCAAAAGATTTATAATCTTTTTCTGTAATTTTTTATCAGAAGTCAAAAATTCCATTTGCTGATTTTTTATTTTCTTCGCGCATTCACTAACCTTATTTGATTTTTTAATAGAAATACCTTTTCCTTCAAACCTGTAATTTACAAGTGCTTCCGGTATAACATAAAATCTGCCTTTCATAATAAGGCGGCTATAGAGTTCAATATCATCACAAACTTCATATTCTTCTTTATATAAAAACTCTTTCTTGTTCCCAATTCTAATCATAACCGTAGAATGCCCGAGAAAATCTCTTTTCAGAAAATCCAAAAGTCCTGGTTTTAGTGGAGCTTTTACAACAACTTCCTCCGGAAATCTTTTAAACCACGAAGCACAGAGCAAAACATCCGGCTCGGCTTCAAAAATCTGCACCTGCTTTTCTAATCTATCAGGAGAGGCAATATCGTCAGAATCCATTACTGCATAATATTCCCCGCTCATTTTTTCAATCCCGAGATTTCTTGCCGCCGCAACTCCATGGTTTTCTTTTATTTCGTAATATTTTATTCTGCTATCGGAGTATTTATCTATTACCGTTGTTATATCAGAACAAGAGCCGTTGTTAATGATTAGTAATTCAAAATCTTTATATGTCTGGTTTAAAATACTTTCAACCGCCTCTTTTAAAACCTCATCCGGCGTATTATATACAGGCATAACAACAGAAACCTTAGCCATTCTTCCGCCCTCCGAATAATGAGAATTTCTTATCGAGATTCTTTAAAAACTTATCCTTATTCTCTGCCAACAATTCCAAATCCTTCTTTTTAATCGATTTGAAAAACTCTTTATTTAGTTCACCTTTGTAAAAATAAAACTGAAACTCTGTTGAAAACCGGGTTAAGAATTCTGGTTTCAACTCGTCGCTTAAACGTTTTAAATTCCACAAATAAGCACGATACTGATTTATCAGTTTTTGAGTGTTAAAGAGTTCTTTCTTTTCAGGATGATTGTCCAGAAATTTCCCGATTTCTTCATATTCATCACAAACACAATACATTTTCTTCGGGTTATTGACTGATGAATTCGGATTATCCTGTCTGTAATAGAGTAATG
>CALVEE010000130.1 GCA_944326495.1 Candidatus Gastranaerophilales bacterium
CTGACGTAGATAATCAAATTAATGAAATACAAAATTTAAACAGAATTAATGGCAGATTAACACCAGCAGAACAGCAAAGATTAGCCCTCTTGAAAGAAGAAAGATTATGGCTTCAAGAGAACAAAACAGAGTTGGATTTATATTTCTCAACAACAAACGAAAAAAGTGTATATGAACAATTAATCAAAGATAACTCCGGGATATCAGCTCAAACAAGAATCGCAAATAGGAATGCATCTGCAGCACCTAATCGTGTTCAAGGTGTGGATATTCCAGAAGCACAGCTATCAGCCTTCAATAAAAGAATTCTTGCTGAACAAAAGAAATATTCAAAGGCTGTAAAAGAACTTGCTAAAACAAAAGAAAATTTAATGCGAAGTTTAGCAAAACATCCGGATGACAATATTATAGAACTATCTAACTACATAAAAGATTTGAATGTTCATAAGAAATGGTATAAACCTTTAGACTGGTTTAAAACAGATTATCAGCTTGCAATAGGGGGACATAATCCGGGCAAATATGGTGAAATTGCAAATATTATGCTTACATCTCCCGCATCAAATGCTCCGAAAGTCCTTGGAGCTTGGGTTGATCCGATTTACTCCGGCGCATTTCTATTCTCTGAAGACTTGACTGCAGAGCAGACTGCTGAACTATTAAACCAGCTTGAAATACAGGCAAAAGCTTTAGAAAAAGAATTAGAAGTTCTTAAGGGAATTAAAACAGAAAAAGAGTTAGAAGAATATAAAGCAAAGCTCTTAGCTTCACAGCAAGCAGAGGGTGAAACAACTGCAGCTTCATCGTAGGGGATTGCTTAAAACTACCATTTCACAATTCTTACAGTCAAATTGAAGCGGATACTCTTTACCGGTTTCATCTTCTAAAACCAATTTTTCACTGGATTTGCAAATCCCGAGAGCATATTTTATGCAGTGCTTTGTCCGCATAAGTTCATATTGATGTTTAGGCTGAATAATCTCGGGTGCAAGTTCTGTAACTTCACATCCGCACTGTGTATAGAATGCTCTGGCGTCTTTGTTAGAAACATTTCCCCTGTAGTCAATTTCTTTCTGAAAATATGGGGTATAATCCATTTTCTTTTGTATCTGTTTTTTGTAAGCTTTTAGCCTTTCTTGCATCAGACTTTCAAACGAGTTCCGTCTAAGGGCGTTTATTGCGCTTACCGGCATGAATGGGAGCTCCTGGGCGATTTTTATATCTTCGATATAAAAATCGCCCTCCCCTGTTTTAGAAAATTGTTTAATAAAAATTTCTTTTATTTTATCAGGGTTATTTGCTTTTTCTCCAGCAGGCAATGATACAGCATAGCTTATTCCATCCTCATCCTTAAGCCGGAGCTGTCCGCTGCCTATTTCAACTTTTACCCCTATATGGCGCTTTACGGGACGTGATAACTCTTTTTCAAATTCAATATCAGAATTTCTGTATATTTTAACCCCAGGCTTTATGTCTATAAATTTGTTAGGATAAACTTTATTCCCTACAACTTTATTTACGAGAAAACCTTTGTCTTGAAACATTAATCCGTCCTGCGGATGTAAAGATTTTTTTGTATCAATTACTATATAATTTTTTTGAACTTCTTTTACTTTTCCTATAAATTCGCCTTGAGATTTAGGAGATATAAAATTATAACATTCTTTTCTTCCTTCTAAAAAATAATCCGTAAAACCTCTGTTAAAACTCTTTTCCGGATTTGGGGCAAATGGATAAACTGATTTTCCGGATGAAGTTTTCTTAGAATATTTATCAAGCTCTTTCCGGTAGAATGCCGTAATATTTTTAACATACCCGCAATCTTTTAGTCTGCCTTCGATTTTGAACGAAAATATGCCGTTTTCTATCATTTTTTTAAGATGTTTTGATGCGTTAAAATCCTTCAAACAAAGAGCGTGGATATCTTTTGCAAGAATTTTGCCATCCTGTGTTTTTACAGTATATTTTTTTCTGCAAGGCTGTGCGCATTCCCCCCTGATTGCAGAACGTCCGCCTATATAATTACTCAAGTAGCACTGCCCGCTGTATGATACGCACAATGCTCCATGAACAAAAGCTTCCAGTTCTAAATCAGGGTTAGCTTCATGGATTTCTTTTATTTTTTCTAAATTAAGTTCTCTGGCAAGCACGACTCTTGAAACTCCGATTTTATTAAAAAAGCTTGCTTTTTCAAGAGTCCGGTTATCACATTGAGTGCTCATATGAGCCGGAATAGAAAGACCTGCGTCAATCATTTTCTTTAATAAGCCCATATCCTGTATAATAACTGCATCAACCCCTATTTTATCAAGCTCTTTTACAAGCCTGAGTGCATCTTCAATTTCATCATCTTTAAGTATTGTATTAACAGTAATAAAAACTTTTGCCCAAAATTTATGAGCATAGTTAACAACTTCTCTTATATCTTCAAGAGAATTCTGCGCGTTTCTTCTTGCTCCAAAGGCTGAAGCTCCCATATAAACAGCATCCGCCCCGCAGTCAATTGCAGCAAATGCGGTTTCCTTGTCTTTTGCCGGTGCAAGAAGTTCTGTGTACACAGCTATTACACTCCCATACGCTTACCAAAAATTTTTTTGAATATTGACATTAGCCCGCCGTTTTCAGCAGCATCTTTTATTTTGGCATAATTATCATTCACAAATTGATTTCTCGGGTCAATTTCCTTAAGCCTGTCCATATATTCAATAGCTCCATAATTATCGCCTATTGACTCTCTGAATTCTGCAAGCTTCTGTAGTGCAAGCTTATTTTTAGGGTCAACATCCGCTAATCTTTCATAAAATTCACTTGCCTTAGTCTTATCGCCTTCGGCTTCCAGTAGTGCTGCTATTGTTTCTATTAAATCAACATCTTTATCATCATATCTGTAAGCCGTCAGGTATTCATTCAGCGCAACATCTCTTTCGCCTCTTAAAATATTATATTTACCCCAGTTTACATGCTCATTAAATCCGTCATCTTTTTTCTCATAAATAAGCGCTCTCATCTGATAAATCAACGGAGAATTCGGGTCAAGCTTTGCATACTCGTCAATTTCTTT
>CALVEE010000131.1 GCA_944326495.1 Candidatus Gastranaerophilales bacterium
GATATATCCGGCTTATGATGAAAGACTTTCTAAATATGATAAGATAAGAATTCAAAAAAATAATTTGCTGAAAAACGAAGTTGTAGACGAAGCTCTTTATGATATATATAATGAACAGCTTGTTATAACGGGTGCTAATATAATTTTTTTGAGAAAAAAATTCCTGAAAGAAATAGAAAAAATAGCCTGCGAAAAACATCGGATAATTAGTGAAACTGAGAGTTTCAGTTTAAATTATACCTGTCCTGAAGATGAAATTGAAGCAATAAGCTGTTATTTAAAGCGGGAGTTAGTGGAAAGACGCAGGGAAGAATTTGCGCGCCGTCAGGCATGTGTGGGGCCGCATAGAGATGATATAGAGTTTAAAATAAACGGTATAGATGCCTCTAAATTTGCCTCTCAAGGCCAGCAGAGAACTCTCGTTCTTGCTCTTAAGCTTTCTGAACTTGAGATAATAAAGGAAAAAACGGGTTTTTCTCCGGTTCTTTTGCTAGACGATGTCCTGGCGGAACTGGATGAGGTCAGACAGAATTATCTTCTAAAATTAATAGGAGAAGATACACAGACGATAATAACATCGGTTGACACATTATTATTTGAGCAGGAATTTCTAAAAGATGTTAAAATATATAATATAGAAAATGGCGGTATTAAAACTGCAGAAGGAGCGGCGATATGATATTAGTAACAGGCGGAGCAGGATATGTTGGAAGTCATCTTGTATTGGCATTATTAGAGCAAGGCAAAGATGTAATTGTTTTTGACAGTTTAGAGCTCGGGCATATTGAAATTATTGAGACAATGAAAAAATACGGAAATCTTAAATTTGTGCAGGGGAATTTAAAGAACCTGGATGATATAAGAGGAATTTTTCTTGTAAATAAAGATATAGAGGCTGTAGTTCATTTTGCCGCGTATTCTCAAGTTGAAGAAAGCGTTAAAAATCCTCAAAAATATTATTACAATAATGTTTACGGCACATTAAACCTTCTAAATGCAATGATGGAATTCGGGGTAAATAAAATAGTGTTCTCATCAACTGCCGCAACTTATGGCGAGCCTTCTTATACGCCAATCGATGAAAATCATCCGCAAAATCCAATTAATCCATATGGGAATTCAAAATTAATGGTTGAAAAAATTATGGATGATTATGACAGAGCTTACGGCCTAAAATCCGTAAGACTCCGGTATTTTAATGTAGCAGGAGCTGATAAAGAAGCCCGAATAGGCGAATGGCACAATCCTGAAACACATTTAATTCCAAATATTTTGAAAGCGACACCGGATAAGAAATTCAAAATGTTTGGCACAGATTATAATACTAAAGACGGCACCTGCGTAAGAGATTATATCAATGTAGAAGATTTAGCCCTGGCTCATATAAAAGCTTTGGACTACTTGAATAATGGCGGAGAAACAAATTATATAAATCTGGGCACTAATGAAGGAAACAGCGTAAAAGAGGTTTTTGAGGCCTGCGAAGAGGTAAAAGGGGTTTCAATTCCGCTTGAAGCATGCCCGCGCAGAGCAGGCGACCCTGCAGTACTCGTTGCTGATAACAAAAAAGCTAAAGAGGTTCTCGGATGGAGGCCTGAAAAAGATTTGACTGATTGTATTGAAACAGCTTACAGGTGGGAAAAAGTTCTTAGTGATAAATAATATTATCTTCTGTTATATAAACAGCACTGAATTTATAAGCCTCAAGAGTTCTTGAGAAGTAGTTCGGCGGGAGTCCTGCCTTTTCTTTCAATGAATTTAGGAATATTTCTCTATCAGGCAGCTGCTCCCAAACTACCGGCAGGTAAACAGCGCGTCTGTCTCTTTCTGCAATTATTATTCCATAGGGATAAATTTTTGATAATAAATCCCTTTCGTCTTTAAAATTTATTCTTTCAATAGAGGATAAAATCGAGACGGAAACTTCCAATTTGTCTAACTCATCAATTGTAAGCGGTTCAAATCGGGGGTCTTGAAACCCTGCATTTTTAGCGTTATCTATGATATCCAGAATGAGCGGTTTGGTAGGATAGACTGAACCTATACAGCCACGCAGTTCTCCATTCAGCTTAAGTGTTACAAAAGAAGCTCCGTATTGGGTGAATACCGATGGAATTTTGCGCGGAATATATTCTTCCTGATTAATAGCATAAACAATACTATTTCTGGCTGTTTCAAGAACATATTTTGAATAATGTTTTTCAATAAAATCATTTCTTGAATTTTCATACAAAAACCAGGAGCCGTAGCCTACAACTTTATCTTTTTCCCCGCTTATATCTCCTGAATTGTACATTTCTGCTCTTATAAGCGAGCAGTCATTGTTGTTTGCAAAATCAACCAGCCCCTTAATCCCGGCTAAGCCGCAGGCTTGAGCTTGTTCAAAAAAATCAAGTTTGCCGGTTTCTATAATAGTTGCTGTATACGTATCAATCTGTCTGCACTGCTCCTGTGTGTAATAATGGCTTAAATCAGATGAAATTACAAAAGATGAGTTTTCCCAATAAGTTGAAATTAAATCTGAAATCAATCTGTAATCACAATTGCCTGTCAAAACCGGTACAATTCTGATTTTCTTCCCCAGCTTTTTCAAGTTTTTTACAAAATCTACAGCACTCTGCCTCTGGGGATAAAACAGATTTTGCAGGAATGGAAGCTGAACTTCAACAGAGTGTTCTTTTTCAAAGACCTCATCTGCAACTATACAGGGGAATTTCTCTGCGATTTCTGTAATTAATCTGTTATTGACTTCAATATTTCCTAAAGGCGTTTCAAAATATGTATATTCAGGAAGTGCTATATTGTTGAAACTCTCATGGTGCGATGGGGCTATAATAAAAATATTTTCGCTTGGTTCTAAGTACTGAAAACCGGCCATTGCCGCATGACCGGAATATATATATCCAGCATGCGGAACTATAATTGCTTTCGATTTATAATCCGAACTTCCGGTTTCTTTAAAAGAATCCAGCAAATTATTCAGTTCATCGGGATTTTCAGGATAAAAACTTCCTGCAAAAACGGATTTTTTATTCATAGATTTATTATAGAATATTTTTAGGTTAATAGCAAAAAATTTTTTTATACGTTTTTGGATAAATATTATGCAGGTAAATAAGATAAACAATAACATTAATTTTAACGGCTATAAAAATATAATTTCCGATGATTTACAAGCCAGTGCCGGCAGATTGATATATTTCTCCGCACAGCTTAATAATGAAGGAGAAAAGGATTTAGATAACTATAGAAGGCTTATAGACTCTAATCCAATATTCTATAGAAGTTCAGATAACGATATAATAAATTGTATTTACATATCAAGAGGAGGGCACGACCGGATTTCATTAAATTTGAGACCTCTTGCATGGGGAGAAGAGTTGAAGAATATTTCAAGAGAAGTTGCTCCGGGAGTTTATAAAAAAGAAGAGCCTGCATTTTTAAAAGCGTATACTTTATTAGCAAGTTTAACAAGACGTATGATGAATAACAATTTATGTATGAAGGATAATAAAATTGTAGATGTATTTAAACAAACAATAGAAACATTTACCAAAATAGAATATAATAATAAAGCTGCATTCGAACTTGTTGAAAGTAGTCTGCTTCAAAATAAGCCGTTTGATAAACTTGCTTTTTTTATTAATAGAAGAATTCAACAGTCGATGAATGTTTTATTTAAGTAATTAGAGCTTTGTTTCCGTAACTTCTTTAAGATACTGTTTTATTGCAGGCGTAATAAGAAGATCCGGCTCTTGCATGCAGATTTCGTCCAGAACTATAACCCCTCTGCGGACTTCTCCGGTTTGAATATATAAAAGCCCGAGTTTAATTTTGTCATAAATGCTTGATGATTGGGTGTATTCTTTTATTTTGGTCTTAGTTATCCCCAGCTGCTGATAGCACTGGATTAAATTCTGGTAATATTTAAAATTGAGCCCGTATAATTTTATTGCATCCTCAAAACAAACCCTTGCCATATCAGGATAACCAATAAAAGTATATGTTTCTCCAAGATTATTTTTGAAAATGGCGGTTGCCTGCGTATTCGGACTAAGCTGGATTGCTATTTTAAATTCCTGTATTGCAGCATAATATATTCTGTCTTTAAGGTAATTTAGCCCGACATTATTATGGTAAAATGCATCTTTTTCTGCATCAATAGTATATTTATAAGGTTTTCTGTATGCAGAACATAGAAACAGTGTAAACAGTAAAAATAAAGTAATTAACTTTTTCATAGTAAACTTATTTCTAAACCTTCATATGCCATAATTGCATCTTTAGAAGCGTATTCTTCAGCAAGCATATCAAGCTTTTCGTCGTTATAGCCTGGGTCAAAGTGGAAAAATACCATCTTTTTAGCCCCGACTTGCTGTTTGCAGTCAAGCGCCATTTCAAAGGTTGAATGTCCAAAACCTTGTTTGGGAACATAAATACTCAAATAATCTTCTGTAGAATATTGTGCATCATGTATTAATAAGTCGCAATTTTTAGCAAACTTCACAAGTTTTTTGTCTCCGCCCGGATAACTTTCTTTATCTGTAGCATAAACAAGAGTCTTGCCTTTATAAGCTATTCTATAGACAAATACTCCGTTTTGAGGATGCGCATAAGACTTATAGCAGGTAATTACAACATCATCATCCGTGTAATCCCCTTCTTTTAATTCATTTACTCTCACAACTTTTGGCATTTCGCCGGATTTAAAGATAATATAATTCGTCTCATTCAAATCTTTTATTTTTAAATCCGCAGCAATATCGCCTAAATCAAGCGGGAAAGATTTAGTAAACAGAAGTTTAGCTAATTCCTGCTCTAATGTTTCATTATAGTTTACGCCGCCAAGCATACACATTTTTGTAGAAGCAAGATGGCAGGGTCTAAAAAACGGAAACCCTTGAATATGGTCGAGGTGAATATGGCTTAGAAGAATTGTGCACCTTACAGGTGTTCTGTCAGTAATTGTTGTTC
>CALVEE010000132.1 GCA_944326495.1 Candidatus Gastranaerophilales bacterium
TTTTACACTTCCGTTAAGGTATGTCCTTCTTTGCATAATAATAATATAGCATGTTTTTTGTTGTTTATATAGTATTTAAAAGCTAAATAAGAAAGGTTTTTGGATGTTAAATATCCGGTAAGTTGATTTAGCTCTCTTTTTAAAGTATAAATTTATTATGAAGAAGTTTTTGGGAGTGAGTTTAATAGCTGTATTATTGATGTCGCAATTTGTTTTTGCGGCTGAAGACGGTGTTGTAACTCTTGATAAAAACGGCGTAGAAAAACCGCAGATTACAATAGATTCTACTTCAAAGCAGTTAAAAGGCTCCCTTCTTGTCAGTGATTCCGAAACGGTTGCTCATTTAATCGAAATTCAAAAGGAGCATGACAGTAAAGACTTGGAGAAACTCTGGCAGGGTACTGTAGAAAATAACCAGATGATAGAATTTGCGCTCAAAAAACTTGCTACTCCGGAGTCTCAGCGGAGAATTCATTCTTCTTTGATGGCAAAAACTCTTTCTGCAATTATTGCCGGAGCTTCTTTTGTTCCGAGTTTAATGGGGGCAAATTACGGAGTGCAGACATCTGCATTTTCGGCAGGCAGACTTGCGCAGGGACTTTTGAATAAGAAAACAATGCCTCAGGAAACTCCGCTTACTGATACCGAGTTGATAGAACTCGCTGGTATGATTGAGACTTTGCAGGATACCTTGATAAGCTCTTATTATAATTATAAAAATACTTTAAGCCAGCTTAAAGATACGCGCTCAAAGATGATTCTTTACAGCAGAAATTATTCAAAAGCGCTTGAAGGGCATGATGTCTTGGAGATTGCTATTTCATCCTCTCTTTATGATGCGATGCGAATTCAGGAATTTAATCTGGAGCAGTCAGCAAAAAAATATCATATTCAGCTTCAGCGTCTTGCCGGTAAAAAGGTTGTCGATTCTCTGGAATTATATCAATATGATTTCAATTCTGTTTTGTATAAGGATGACGGAAAAGGTGGTAAAAATGGTAAAAAATAAAATTATAGCTTTATTTTTATTGATTTCCGTAATGCTTCCGGTATTTGCAGAAGTGAAACTGGACGATGTAACCTCTCCAAAGGACTTATTTTACAGGCTCGGGACGACTGATTCTCAAGAAAATAAAATAGATCTAAACGGAAAAGTAGAAGTTAAACCGGCTATAGTAAAGGATGAGAATGTTTTAAATGAGGCTTTAACTTATGCGGATTTAAGCATAAAAAAAATGGCGCTGGAGGTATCAAAGTCTGTAGAAATTGATTCTAATGCAATGATGGAAGATTTATCTCTTTTGTGGCAGGGTGCTGCAACGAAGAGCGATACCATAAAGTTTGCAATATATAAATTATCAAATCCGGATAAGGATAAGCCTGATGCCAGTGCAGTGAAAAAGGTTTTGACAACAATTGCGGGTATGTCAACGTTTTTGGGTGCCGGAACAGGAAATCCGGTTCTTGCAAGTGCGGCTTTAATCGGCGGCAATACGCTGGGTATAATGTCACAGGATGAAAGAGAATTAAATTATAAGTATACTCAGGTAACTGATGCGGACATGATTATTCTTGTAAGAAAAGTAGATGAGTTGCAGCAAAAAGTTGTTGATATGTATTACGATTATATGACGGCAAGGCAGCTTTATGATATGGCAACCGATATGGTTAAGGAACGTTACAGAAACTATCAGAATGCTCAAAATTTATCAAAAGAGGTAATTTTGATTACCGATACATTTTATCGTGAAGCTCTCGATGAGCAGGTAAAAGCTCGGGGAAGCTTTTTTGAAAAACGTTCCCGCCTTGAACAGCTTGTAGGTAATGATATTTTCAGACAATTTGAGGCTAATGTGGACGCCAGATATGAAAAAGACAAGTCATAATCTTTACATTACCCGAAAATTATGGTATTTTTAGATTAAAACATCAAAAAGGATTTTGTATGTATAGCAGGAATTTAGAGTTTTTAGATAATCCGGGGCTAAAGTCCCGATTGGAAAGTATTACATTAGAAGAGTCGAGCAAAGATATGTCATATTGTATGACGCCTTCAAACGATTATCTTTTGATGAAAAATGATGTTCCTTTTGATGATATAAATAATCCTAGGGAAGCTGTTAAGGATATGCTTAAGGCTTCAATAAAAAATCCGATGGATAAAAATGACATTATCATTACTTTTGGTATCGGGCTTTGCTATTTGCTGGATGAGGTTTACAATACATATCCCTGCAAGATTTTTATTTATGAACCGGATACAAAAGTTTTGCATTTTGTTTTGAATAATGTAGATATATCCGAACATCTTGCAAGCGGCAGAGTTTATATTACGGATAGCCTCGATGAGTTGATGCGGAAGCTGGCTGAAGTATATATTACAAAAGATAAAGTTGAAGTTGTATATTTGAAAAATTATGCAATTGTAAAAAGTCAGGAGCTTTTGGCGCTTACGCAGAAAGTATATGAAACCTGCAGAAGCAAGATGGTTGATATTAATACAATTACAAAGTTTTCAAAGATATGGCTTATGAATACTTTGAGAAATATAAATGCAGTAAACAGTTCAAATGCATATAAATTATCTGATTTAAAAGATAAATTCAGCGGGCAGACTGCATTAATTCTTGCGGCAGGGCCTTCTTTAAATGAAAATCTTGAAAAAATAAAAGCGAATAGAGATAAGTTTGTTATTTTTGCGGTTAATAAAGTTTTGAGAGTGCTGGAAGCTAACGGCATTGTTCCTGATTTTACAGTTTGTCTCGATTCTTGCAGAATAGAGCCTACACTTACGGGATTGGAAGATTTTTGTGCAAAAACAAATTGTATAATGGATATAAAATCAGATAGTATTTTGTTTACAAAAAACTTTAAACGCATTTTTATAACATTTTCGCAAAATGATATGGTTGTGAAAAAGCTTGCTGAATACAATGATATTATTGCGTATGAAAGCGGCGGTTCGGCAACAACACTTGCTCTTGTTGCAGCTGTTCAGCTTGGTTTCAGTAAAATTATTTTTGCCGGTCTGGATATGGCTTTTAAAGGTGATGTGATTTATTCGACCGGTGAAACAATGAACAAAGTTTCAGACAGCCAGATTGAAGTTGCGAAAGTCAAAAAGAATCTTGTAAAAGTAAAATCCGTTACAGGAGAACTTGTAAATACAAGAGAAGATTATGCGGCGTTTATTCAGCAT
>CALVEE010000133.1 GCA_944326495.1 Candidatus Gastranaerophilales bacterium
AGTTATGTATTAATATGACAAACAGAGAACGAACAGAGAACGAACAGAGAAAGGATATAGATATGATGAACCCAAAAGAATTAGAAAAACAAGTTAAAGAACTCAAAGAACTTAAACTTATGCAGGAAGAAGTTCAAGCAGAGATTTCAGCCATAGAGGAAAGTTTAAAAGCTGAAATGATTGCACAAAATACTGATGAACTCCATGCCGGAATATTTAAAATCCGCTGGTCTACTGTTAGGAGTAACAGATTTGACAGTACTGCTTTTAAAAAGGTTTATGCAGACCTGTACAGCCAATTTACAAGAGTTATTGAAAGAAAAAGATTTAGTATTGCTTAGAAGTTTTAAAGTATTTAAGAGAAAGCGAGGATAAAAATGGATAATAATATGACAACAATGCTTGAAAATAGTGCAAATAAAATAGATATAGCTCTAAAGATACTTTATTATGTTACAGCAGATATGGTAGAAAATGAAAGAGCAATATTTAAAAAAGTAGAGAAATCAATTGACAGCGATGCTTGTAGATTAACAACTTTATGCTATATAATACAAGACATATTGAAAACAGAAAGAGATAATTTATATAAAACAATGGATGATTTAATTGAAGACATATCAAAAGAAAGACAAAAAACCTAATAGAAGAGCTCGCAAGGTACTCAAGAAAAAAAACCGCACTGGATATGGTTCATAGTGCCATATCCTTTTTAAAATTAATTTAGGGATTTATGAAAAAAGACTAACAGATATATTATTTATTTTTCAACTGTACCAAAACTGTACCAATTTTTATTTTTACAATAAGTCTATAATTTATATAATCCTCAAATCCCTTGTTATTCCTAATAAAAAAATATGCCGCAACTCGGAATTGAACCAAGGACACAGGGATTTTCAGTCCCTTGCTCTACCAACTGAGCTATTGCGGCATATTTTATTCAACTTTCAAGAGAGTTGGTAGAGCAAGCTCTACATTTTCTCTATACGTTCCGCCTCACGGCTCCACCGGGGAGCTATCGCGGCATATTTTCTTTGTGTATAATTCTATTCTACCTGCTGAATATTTATAATCAAGTAGTTTCTTACCACTATGATTTAGGCGCAAGCCATGTTGTAACATTTCTGCCTTCTATCATCGGCTTTTTTTCTACAGCAATAGAATCATCAGCTAAATCTGCTATAAAACGGTTCGCCAAATCCATAGCCAGTGATGAATGCTGCATTTCACGCCCGCGAAGCATTACTATAAGCTTTACCTTATTGCCCTGTGATATAAACTTTCTAATGTTCTTCAAACGCACTTCATAATCGTGGGTATCAATCTTATAACGAACTTTGACTTCTTTTATATCAATTACATGCTGTTTTTTCTTAGCTTCTTTAGCCTTTTTCTCAAGTTCATATTTATACTTGCCGTAATTTAATATCTTCGCTACTGGCGGTGCTTGATTAGGACTGATTACTACTAAATCTAAATCGGCTTCATCTGCCATTCTTAACGCTTGAGATGTCGGAACAATGCCATGATTATTGCCATTTTCATCAATTAATCTTACTTCACGTGCTCTAATTCTTTCATTTATTAGAGGCCTATCCCTGCCTTAACTCATGTTTTAGTTCCTTTCTTCCTTTGCGATAATTATTCTCCTTTCAATTTTTTACATTATTTATAATACCATGCTCTTAACATTTTTCAAGTATTTGAAACATAATCAGAACTCAAGGCAAGCCATTTGTATGCTTCATTAACTCCTTGAGGAATATCGGTTACAAATGTTCCGCCGTATCTTCCGCGTGTAAACGTTACATAACCGTCATCTGCAAGATTATCCAGTGCTTTTTTGATTGTCTTTGCGCTTACAGAATATAGTTTTGCAAGCTCCTGCATAGAAGGCAGTTTTGAGCCGATTTCACAATTTTGTGCTATATAGCTTCTAATCTGGAGCTCCACATGCTCATAATTATATAATCCGGTACTCTCATCTGAATTCATAACAATAGTTCCGTATTGGCCTCTCCTTGAGACTAATAAACCCTCTTTTACTAAAAGTTTAACTGCGTCATGAAGAGTTTTTACGCTTACTTTAAACCTGGAAGCAAGCTCTGTATTACAAGGCAGCTTGTCGCCTTTATGATAATTGTCTTTAATAAATGTACGTAAAGCAGAAGCAGTTTTTTTCGTTAAAGTCTGAACTCTGACAGGCAGAATATCGTAATCTGCTTTTTCTATCACAAAAGAGTTATTAACTTTCCTCAATATTCCCTCAATAACCAGAGAAGCAAAAGCCAGCCTTATTGTAGCATTAGATATACCTGTTATCTGCGCAAGTTTTCTGGTTGAAATCAGGTAATCTCCGGGTTTTAAATTATTCATTTTTATATATTTCTTAATTTCCCCGACAGCAAATTCGCGTTTTGAGGTTAACTTTAAGGCAGCATCACTTTCAGGTTTTATAAAAGTACCGACTTTTTGTTTCGACTCAACTAACCCGCAGTCTTCCACATAACGGAATACATTCTGAATTGTTCCCTGACTTACACCCGTATGAAAAGCCAAATCCCCTTTAGAAGGGAGCATGTCGTACGGTTTTACCTCGCCTGAGGCAAGTTTCGATTTTATCCAGCCCGCAAGCCAGTCTGCTATTTTATTAACTTTATTTTCTCCGGGCAAAAAACTGTGAACATGAGGTGCCATCTCTGCTACTGTTATCTTACGCCCGATTTTTTCTTTAATTCTCATACTTTCCTTTATTGGGTTATTTGTCTATAATACCCAATAATATAAAAACATTCAACAATTATTAAGATATATAAAAAGGGCAGGAAGCGAAATTCGCTTCCTGCCCTTAAAATCATTCAAAAATTCAAACTATTTGCCGTTAACAACTTCTTTGAATTTTTTACCAGCTGAGAATA
>CALVEE010000134.1 GCA_944326495.1 Candidatus Gastranaerophilales bacterium
CCTGCAATATATTTCACGTTTTCAAGAAAAAAATGCGATGAACAGATGGAAAACTGTGCATCACTCTGCCTGGTAACTCCTAAGGAGCAGGAGGAAATCAGACGCATCATTGATGATTATATAGCGGAAAACCCATATTTATATAAAAATAAACATATTGAATACCTGCTTTTAGGCGTAGCTTCGCACCACGCAGGACTACTTCCGGGCTGGAAAGTATTAGTCGAAAAACTTTTCCAGAAAGGGTTAATAAAAGTAGTTTTCGCAACCGAAACACTCGCGGCCGGAATTAACATGCCGGCGCGTTCTACGGTTATAAGTTCAATAAGCAAAAGAACAGACAGCGGACACAGAAATCTCACTCCGAGTGAATTCCTCCAGATGTCAGGTCGTGCAGGTAGACGCGGAATGGATGAAATAGGATATGTTGTAATTGTCGGCTCTCCTTTCCAGACACCCGAGGAAGTCGCAGAGCTGGTATTGAGTGACGCGAATCCGCTTGAGAGCAAATTCTCTCCAAGTTATTCAATGGTTCTTAATCTGCTTCAAAGGTTTACTCTGGATGAAGCTAAAGAACTTGTACTGAAAAGTTTCGGGTATTATTCTTCTAATTCAAGAATTGAGCCGCTTTTGCTTTTGCAGGAACAGTACAGTGAAAAAATAAACGAGTGTAATTCTTTTGTATGCTATTGTAATAAAACTAATGAAGATTTGCTTGAATACAATAAAATAAGGGAAATATACGTTCAAAACAGGCGTGTATTTAAAACTATACAGAAACAGGAAAAAAAGAAAAACCGCCCGCTTTCAGATGACGCAAGAGAATTCGGACGCCAGACAAAAGAAATGCTTCATAAAATGCATTCTTATGAGTGCGACACCTGCAAATTGTTTAAAAAACACATGAAAAATATTGACGTCCTTAACCGTTATGAAGCAAAGCAAAAGGAATTAAACAAGGAAATCGAAAGGCAGAAAGATATTTTCTGGAACAAATTCCTTTCGCATAGAGCCGTTTTGAAGGAATACGGATATTTAAAAGAAGATTATCCGACAGAGAGAGGGGTTACAATCTCCCAAATCCGCTCGGAAAATGAACTCTTCTTAGCACAAATTATATTTTCAGGTATTCTTGAAGGGCTAACACCTGCAGAGCTTGCAAGTGTAATTTGTGCAATTACTACAGAAGATATGCGTGCAGATTTGTATTCAAGATTACCGCTCTCTCCTAATGTCAGAAAACGATTGAATAAAATTAAGGATATTAAGCGGGATTTGGACAAAAAACAGAAAAAATACGATGTTGAAGATCCTATGTATATTAATGCCTTCTACTCTCCGCTTATTGAAATGTGGGCAACAGGCTCAGAGTGGGATGATATAATCGAACAGGTTGATATGGGAGAAGGCGATATTGTAAGATGCTTTAAGCGTGTCATAGATGTGCTGCGCCAGTTCTGCACAATATCTAATATTCCGGAAGATTTGGTATTTACAGCGCGTGAAGCTATTGATTTAATCCAAAAAAGCCCGATTGATATAGACTAAACAATTCCGGTACTACTAACCGTAAAAAATTTACAATCTAATATAACACAATGTGTATTGTGTTATATTAATATGAAATATTTTGCGTAAGTAAAAAAATGTTTTTATTTTTTTGATAAGAAATTGCTGCAAAACAACCCCTCACCCTAACCCTCTCCCAACGGGAGAGGAGCAGCCGTGTTTGAGGCGGGAGCCGAAAACTACGGATGCGGTGAGGGGGCAGGTAAAACTACTAATTTAATTCATTAAAATTTTGACTTCTCCTAAACTCCTAACCACTAAACTTCTAAACTCTGATCAGCACCCACCCCAGCCCTCCCTCAAAAGGGAGGGAGCTTGCGCCAAGCATACTGAATTCCTTCCCTTGAGGGAGCGAATTGGCAGACGGAGGGGTAAATAGGAGGGGTAAATAGGAGGAGAGGGGGCAGTAGAACATACCTGTCCAACAATAATTTATAATTATATTAGCTAAACAAACTTTCATCTCAAAACTTGCCTTATTATATATTCAAACCCCTTTACTCAAAATGTTGTCTTATAGTATATTCATCAGCTCTTTAAAGTACAAAAATTTGCACCATTAAGAGCTGAATTGCTGTTTCTGCCATATTAATAACATAAGCTTTGTAGTATAACATGCATCTATTAATTGCGTCTTGTATGTAAAATTTAAACATTTCCTAGGCAATTCTGCTACTTACAAAAAGGTTTTTCAATTGTTAAAAAAAAATAAACTTTCCTTGTTTATCGGATTTGATACCTTATAATTATCATATATAATGTTAATTAATAAGGGGGAAAATCATGAAAAATCCATTCAAAGGGGCTGGTAATGACAATGATGAAATTAATAATGAAAATATAGAAGCAGAAGTAAAAGCTGATGAAGAAAAAATTGCTGATGAAAATACCGAAGAAGAAGCAAAAGAGGAAATAGGCGAAGAAAATCAAGATGATGTTAATCCGCTTCAAGAAAAATATGACCAACTTAATAATCAATATATAAGGCTTGCGGCT
>CALVEE010000135.1 GCA_944326495.1 Candidatus Gastranaerophilales bacterium
GAGAAAGTAACAGAAATTGGAGACCAAAGTTAAACATATAAATCTTTAAAAACTGTAGTAAAATTTGTTTCCGATAAACTTATCAACTTCTAAACTACTAAACTCCAGTCAGCACCCACCCCAGCCCTGTCTTGGATTTGCTTCACGCTCACAGAGCTTCACCTTTAAGCCTTACGGCTTAGCCGGTTCAGTCTGTTCGCTATCCGGACTTACGTCCGTCCGCAAATCCGCTCCCTCAAAAGGGAGGGAGTAACGCCAAGCGTACAGTGTTCCTTCCCTGATGAGGGAAGGTTAGGATGGGTGCCAGCCCGTAAGGGAAAAATTGGCTGTGAACCGTTAGCTGGTAGAATAGACTTAAGTAGTAGGTCAGGCAGTGCCTGACATTAACTTATTTCCTACATTACGGGTTAAATTTTACTTTTCCCTACAGAATCGCCCCCTCACCGCATCCGTAGTTTTCGGCTCCCGCCTCAAACACGGCTGCTCCTCTCCCACAGGGAGAGGAGAACAGCACGCTTTATATAAAGCCGGAAGGGATAGAAATATGCTCAAAAAACATATTGTAAATAAATTTTTTGGCCTCTCACGGGCTATTCATACGGGCGGAGCAAAGCTCCGCCCTTTTTCTTAAAAAAACATCTCCGTCAATAATTATGTTGACGGAGATGTTTTGTTTTAAGAATTAATTAATAAATAATAGTTAATTCTTCATCCGGGTTTAAGCTTGAATCGTTAGTTGTGTTCGGTACAAAGATGTACTTAGCTTCATCAACGAATTCATAGCAGACTCCAAATACGCCGCTTCCAACAAGTTTAACAACATTGTAAACACCCTTACCTACAGTGATAAAGCTGCTTCCAACACTCTTAAGACCTTTTAGCGGGTGAAGTGATGCTGTATCGCAGAATGCATCAGACCAGTTGTCGCCGTATTCTTCTAAGCCGTTAGCTACGACTTCAACACCTGATGATGCTGTTCTTCCTGCAACACCGACAATTCTTCCAGCCATTGAGAATGGAGCTGCAAGAACTCTTGATACAACATTCGGGTTCTTAGAAACGTTAACTTCTGCGCTTGAAAGCTTGTTCGGGAATTCTGCGCAGTTGTCGCCGTTAGAAATACTCTTGAATGTAACTTCTACATAGCCCGGATTTTTAACTCCAGGTCTTGAAATTCCTGAAACAATACCCTTAACTGTAGAGCCTGCTGGATAGCAAACGCCTGCTACAGTTACATCTTCTGTTGTTTTTGCTGTAAATGTATCGCCTACATTAGATGTTCTTGCGCTTATTCTTTCGCTAAGTTTAATCTTAATTGTCATAGGTTCATACTTAGTAGCGCAGTTTACAGCACCATTTGAGGTATCAATATTGAAGTTAGCTTTCAATGCACCGAGCATATATGCAACTTGTTCTTTTGACAAGTATTCATCATTGATAACTTTATCTTTATCAGCGATTTTGTTCAAAATGCCGGAAGATATTACTTCATTTGCTGCTTCATAGCCCCATGCAGGAACATATTTTACGCTCTGGCCTTCAAAAACAGGAGCTTTTTTGTCTGCAGAAACATTCATCATTTTTGCAAATGTTGCAAAAACTTCTGCCTTGGTAATCGGCTGGTCAGGCTTGAAAGTAGCGTCCGGATAGCCAATCATAACATCAGCTGTAAGAGCTCTATCGATTTGATCTTTTGCCCAATAATCAGCTGCTACATCTGAATAACTATTACCCTTAACTTCTTTAAGCTCTAAGCCGTCTGCAAGAATAAAAGCCAATTCAGAACGTAATACCGGCATTTTCGGATTAAAGATACCGGCGCGTTTTGCATCCATTTTGTCTTTCATATTGCAAAGCATTTCTTTTGCAAAACGGTTAACAATAACATTCTGCTTGCTTTCAATTGTCTTAACATGACATGGTTTGTAAACTTTGCCGCCGATTACTACATCATTTTCAGCTGTAGTAAGGGTGTGTGATTGTGAGCCGAACAACGTTGGATGAGCATAAGCTTGTACGTCTGCAGGACATTTAGCCATTGCAGCACAAGATGCTACACATACGACACTAAGTGCCGTTAAAATTTTACCAGATAGTCTCATACTTCTCCTTTCTTTTCTACTTTTTCTTTTTCTGCATTAGATATGCTTGAGGATAGCAGAAATCCTCTCTAAATCCTATTCGCCTATACATTTTTAAGGCTTTGTAATTATTAGTTTCAGTTGTAACATTAACTTCACTAAACTCTCTCTTTCCTAATTTTGTCCAATCAACGATTGTTTTTATTGAACGATTTAAAAGGTGTTCTGAAAAACCGTGTCCTCTATGCTCTTTTTCTATAGCAACAAGAGGAATATTAGCGATTTTTCCTCCGGTTACATTTGTGAAAGCAAACCCAACCGGTGCGTCTTTATATAATAACACAGAAGTAACATCAGGCAAGAACTCACCATAGATATTTTCTACAATTTTATTGATAATATCCTTTGTACCTTCCATTGATTTAAACCGTGTATCATACAAAGCATCTTGCGTATCACGGAATGATTCATGGATAATTCTTATTGCATCTTCATAATACGAATCAGAATAGCTTACGATTTTGTAATCCTCCGAACGTTCTGAAAGCTTCATATTCTCTAAAATTCTTTCAGAAGAGGCATTTCCCATCATAAACCTTAAAACTGCAAGTCCTACAAACTTGAACCCAAATCTTGCAATATCAGCTGTAAACACTGATTGATGACCTATCATTGGATAAGAAACAACCTTGTTTTCACGCTCGCTTGCTGTTAGCTCCAAAAACTTTTCAATAAGAAGCTTTATTTTCGTAATTTCATCTTCTGTTCCAAGGCAATGTATGAGATTAAGCTCGATTGATTCTGAAATAGAAGTTGTATATACAAGAAATGCTGTCGGAATATCATTTTCTTTAAGAACAATACAATGCATATAATTTTTTTCAACAGCATCAATAAATTCTTCATAACTCAACGGTTCAAGTTCAAATTTATACTCGCTTACAGCCTTAGCCTTAAAATCATTGTATACACCCGCAAAGATTTTAGACAAACTGCCGTTTAATAATTCTACTTCGTATGCTGTTTCTGCCATAAACTTTCCTTTACTTCCGCTTACATCAAGTGATGCATTTTTTCTTTTTTGGTATTTATATATCGTTCATTGTATTTGTTAACTTCTGATTTAATATTAATATTCTCGTGAATTGTAAGTCCGTAACCTTTCAAGCCCACGATTTTTTTAGGGTTATTTGTAATAAGATTAAAATTATTAAACCCTAAATCAAGAATAATCTGTGCTCCGACGCCGTAATTTCTTAAATCAGGCGCAAATCCTAGAGAAACGTTTGCCTCTATTGTGTCCTGCCCCTGTTCTTGAAGCTTGTAGGCTTTTAATTTATTAATAAGCCCGATACCGCGGCCTTCATGGTCTCTAAGGTAAATTAAAGCACCTTTGCCGTATTCATCTATCATATGCAGAGCATTATGCAGCTGCCAGTTGCAGTCGCATTTCAGACTGTGGAAAATATCACCTGTTAAGCACTCACTGTGAACCCTGATAAGCGGAATCTTATCAGACCCGTCATCTTTCACAAGTGCAACATGTTCGCAGCCGGTAATAGTATCTGTGTATCCGATTATATTAAAATCGCCGAATTGCGTCGGTAAAAATACTTCAATTTCTCTTTTGACAAATTTTTCGCTTTTAAGCCTGTAAGCAATCAAATCAGCAACTGTTATAAACTTAAACCCGTGTTTTTGTGCGAATTCATGCAAATCATCACGCCTTGCCATCTCTCCGTTTTCTTTCATAATCTCGCACATAATGCCGGCTTCTCTATGCCCGCAGAGTCTTGCTAAGTCGACAACAGCTTCCGTATGCCCGCATCTTTTAAGCACACCGCCTTTTCTTGCAACGCACGGAAACAAGTGTCCGGGACGTCTTAAATCAGAAGGCTGTGCGTCAGGTGCTATAGCAACTTCAATGGTTTTTGCTCTATCAAATGCTGAAACGCCGGTTGTTACACCATATTTAGGATGTGCATCAATACTCAAAGAAAAAGCCGTCTGCATACTTTCAGTATTTTTTTCTACCATCTGCGGCAAATCCAATTGTTTTGCGATTTCATTGGATATTGCAAGACAGACAATCCCGCGGCATTCCTTAGTAATAAAATTCACGAGTTCAGGGGTTACAAACTGCGCGGAGCAAATTAAATCACCTTCGTTTTCTCTGTCCTCATCATCCGCAACAATGATAGGTTTTCCGCTGCGAAAATCCTCAAGAGCTTCTTCAATTGTATTAAATTGATTTGTCATAATTAATAAAATCCGTTTCTTTTCAGAAAATCCATATCAATTCTTGATTTATTATCACTCGTTGATAAAAATTTTTCAACATATTTAGCCAGTATATCTACCTCAATATTCACATAATTCCCTGCCTGGAGCTCTCTAAGACAGGTATTTCTGAATGTATGGGGAATTACTGCAATTTTAACCGCGTTTCCGCTTATGTCTGCTACAGTAAGACTTACACCGTTTACTGCGATTGAACCTTTTTTTACTACGTATTTTGCATCTCTGGGGTTAAGTTCAATTGATAAATCAAAAAATCCGTTATTTGGAGTTACATTTCCCACTTTACCTATACCGTCCACATGTCCGGCTACGATATGGCCACCAAATCTGCCGTCTGCCGGCATGGCGCGTTCCAGATTTACGGAAGAGGCGGGCTTGAGCTCGTTTAAAGCTGTTACCATAAAAGTCTCCGGTGAAACATCTGCAGTAAAAGAACTGTTATCAATTGCCGTAACAGTTAAACAAACACCGTTAACTGCAATACTGTCGCCGATTTTTGTATTTTCTAAGACCATTTTGCATTCTATTACAGCTTTTTTTTCCGTAATAGTCAGGACTTTACCGATTTCCTCTATAATTCCTGTAAACATATGTGTATTTTATCATACAAAGAGAGAATTGTATAGATGAGTCAGGGTTTTTCTATAATTTAATTCCATTAGCCCAGTCTCTTGCATACATTTCACCCTTACCTTCAGGTTTAACTTTTATTAATCTTAGAAGTCCGTCTCCGGTTTTTACATCTATTCCGCATTTTGTTATCCGGACAAAATCACCACAATTCCCCTGTAGTTCTTCTTTTACCGTCCCGGTCTCCATAACCTTTATAATTTTTCCCTGAAATTCAAAATAAGCACCAGGGCATTTGTAAACTCCGCGGACAAGGTTATGAATTTCTTCTGCCGGCTTTGTCCAGTCAATTTTGCATTCTTCTTTTTTTAATTTGTCTGCAAAACATACCCCGTCCTCGCATTGACAGATTGGTTTAATAGTACCTTCTTTTAAGCCGGTTAGAGTCTTTTCCAAAAGTTCGGGAGATTTTTCTGCGCAAATTTCGAAAAGCTCAACACAATTCATGTTAGGAGTAATTTCTATCGGGTATTTTAAACAAATATCGCCGCAATCTAACCCGAGCTCTGTTATCATTGTACAAATACCGGTTTCCTTCTCTCCGTTCATAATCGCACGCTGAATAGGGTTTGCTCCGCGATATTTTGGAAGAAGTGATACATGGAGATTGATTGTTTCATACTTTGGAATGTCTAACACTTCTTGAGACAAAATTTGTCCAAACGCAAATGTTACAAAAAAATCCGGTTCCAATTCTCTTAGCGCTTCTATTATTTCAGGCTCTTTTCTTATTGATTTCGGCTGAAAAATTTTTATATCATGCTCCTGCGCAAACTGTTTTATCGGGCTCGGCGTAAGTTTATGCCCGCGCCCTGAAGGTTTATCAGGCTGGGTTACAACCGCAAGAACATCAAATTTATCTGAATTATAAAAATGCTCCAGTGATTTTAAGCCGATATCAGGAGTACCAAAAAATACAATACTTATCATTTTCCCTGTTCCTGCTTCACTTTTTGCTCTAAAAGAACTTCGATTTCTTTTTCCAATTCAGGCTCATCTAAGAGTTTTTCGGTCTCAACACCTGGAAGGTTACATTTTTTCAATACTTCTTCTGCTTCAAAACGGTTTATAACATGATCTATAAATAATATTCCGTCTAAATGATCAAACTCATGCTGGATTGCTCGTGCAAGAAGGCTTCCATCTTTTGCTTCCAGTACAAACGAGCGACCGTTTCTATCAAGAGCCTTAATCATAACATTTGCGTATCTTCTTACATCGGTAAAAGCTTCGGGGAAACTTAAACATCCTTCATGGCTTATTACGGCGCCAGATTTTTTAATGATTTTAGGATTTATAAATACAATCGGATTCAAAGGCTCCTCGCCAGTAGAAACATCAATTACAAAAACTCTATAGTTTTCACCTATTTGCGGTGCAGCAAGCCCGACTCCGTTCTGGGCATACATTGTATCTAATAAATCCGTAACCAGATTTTTTATTTTTTGAGAAACTTTATGAACTTCTTTAGAAGGTTCTCTAAGCGAATGTTCTCCATACTTTACAACTTTTTTTACAGACATAATAACCTCTTTTTCTTTAATATTCTAGCATAAACCAAACTTTTTCTCTATTAAAGACACAATTGTAAGATAAAAATTTTGCCTTATAGAACAAAATGCAATCACTAATAGTAATCTAATAAATAGACAAATATTCCGTCAGGGGAATATAAAAGATAAAGTTTTCAAATTTATATCTTTCCGTTTTTTGTTTTTTTTGCAGAACAGTAGGTCAGGCAGTGCCTGACATTAACTCTTGCTCAACAATAACTTATAATTATATTATCTAAACAAACTGCTCTTTTAAATTCACTTTATAATTTTTTGTTTGTTCGTATTGTCAGCCCC
>CALVEE010000136.1 GCA_944326495.1 Candidatus Gastranaerophilales bacterium
CGGATTATGAACAGCAGAAACAGAATGTTTATTTGGAAGTAAAAAGTGCTTATATAAACCTTCTAAATTCCCATGACAGTTTAGATGTTGCAAAACTTGCTCTGCAGCAGGCAAAAGAACGGCAATACCTTGCATTTAGAAGATATCAGGTAGGTTTAGGCGACGCAATCGAGTTTAAGGACTCTGAAAATACATACTTAAACGCCCAGCTTGATTATTATAACAACCTTCTGAATTATAATATTAATGCGGCCGAACTCGAGCGTGTAATTGGTGCGCCGATAAAAGAGTCGGATATTGATTTATAATATAAAACAGTTCAATTTGGTTTTAATGTTAGTCAAGGAGTGTCGGACTTACTATTGCTCCTTCACGGGAATATTGAAGATAGAGTTTTTATATTTATATCTTTCCGGTTTTTATTTTTACTGCAGGATAACATTGCCCCCTCACCGCATCCGTAGTTTTCGGCACAGCCTCAAACACGGCTGCTCCTCTCCTGTAAGGAGAGGGAGTAGTATTTTCTTCTTTTCATCGGGCAAAAAAAATATTTAGCAGTTTTTAAATCTATATAATGTTGATAAATTCTATAAAATATAAATCAGATTTATTTTATTATAAAAAATATTACTCAAAATCTCCTTCATTTGCTTCGCGTAATGATAGTTTTGAAAGAATGTCTGATTTAAAAAATTTCAATATGAAGGTTTTTAATACGTATACAAATTCATATTGTGACAGTGATGTTATGCTTGATTTAACAAAACCGCAAATAATATCACTAAAACATAATTCCAGAGAACGTTTTAAGGATTGTTCACTAAATTTGGACTATAATCCGCAAAGATTTGATTATATTTTTGATAAAGAAAATAGTGCAAAACTAAAAACAATGATTTTAACCTCGACAAACGGAAATTACAAAACCGGATATAGTTTTATGTCAGAGAATTTAGATAAAGAATACGGTTATTTAGAGCTTTCAAAATGTTTAAATCCGCGCATATTTGATACGCCATATTATGAACTGCTCTGTGATTATCCGGATTTTGGAATAACCGGGCCCAGAGTTATTGTAGAATACTTGCAAAACTGGGATGATGCAAAGTATGGAAAAATCGGACATCTTGCGGATAAATTAGCCGTAAAATTCTGCCTTGATAACAAGATGCCATTAAATATTATATCGGTTGCCGATGTAAATTCTCATGTTGCACATTTTTTGAGAGGAAAACGGTATTTGCCTGTTGATAAAGATACATGCACATATGCGTTTTTCAAAAATAAATATCAAAAAGCTGATATAAATCAGATATTGGAAGAATTAATAAAAAAAGCAAAAGCGGCAGGCTCAAAAGTTAATTTGGAAGGTTGGGGGACACAGGCAATGTATATGCCCAAAGAACTTGCGTTAAAATATATTACAGAGCTCAAACAGCACCCGATTATTTAATTTGTCATACTTTATCAAATTTTAATATTGTCTACTTTACGGAAAAATTTCATTGTAATATAATTTTCCTATAGGGGAAATTTAAGTATGAAAGAACAAAAAATAGCAGTAATAGGATATGGCATGTGGGGACGGAATATCGTCCGCAACTTTTATAATCTCGGGGTTCTGGAGATGGTTTGTGATCTGGATGATGAGTCACTTAAGACTGTACAGGAACAATTTCCCGGGGTAAAAGTTACAAAAGATTTTAATGATATTATTAATAACCCGGAAATAACCGGTGTAGCGGTTGTAACTCCAAGTCATACACATTTCAAAATAGTTAAGGCTATGCTTGAAGCAGGCAAAAATGTCTATGTAGAAAAACCAATCTCTACAGTAGCAGAAGAAGCCAGAGTTCTTACAGAACTTGCAGACTCAAGGGGGCTGGTTTTAATGGTTGATCACCTGCTTCTTTATCATCCTGCTGTTAATAGATTAAAAATGCTTGTTGAAGAAGGTGTTTTAGGCGAACTGGTTTATGCCCAGAGCGACAGATTGAATGTAAATTATCATAAAAATGACAGAAGCGTTATGTGGGATTTAGCTCCGCATGATGTTTCTATGATAGCTTATGTTACAGGTAAAGAGCCTGTAAAAATTATCTCTGCAATCGGCTGTTCTTCAGAAAGAAACGATATAATGGATATTACACATCTCGGAATTGAATTTGAAGGCGGAATGATTGCACATATTTCGGACAGCTGGATTACTCCGCAGAAACACGTTATGCTTCTCGTAAGAGGGACAAAAGCTACTGCTATATTTGATGATACAGCTTTGAGTGATAAATTAAAAGTCTATGATAACTTTACACCGGCGAATACTCAAAATTATGCGCTTGATTATCTTGAAATCGAACCGCTTAAACTTGCGTGCCAGCATTTTGTAAACTGCTGTGCAACAGGACAGAAAGCCCGCTCCGACGGTGCTAACGGTTATGAAGTCGTTAGCATTTTAGAAGAGGCTGAAAGAATTATGCTCGGCTCTAAAGTTGAGGATTTGAATAAAAAAGACTTTGCACTTTCAAGAATGAAAGTATAGTGCACCCTTCCAGCCGGAAATCCGTTCAAGAGGGATACGGACGAATTACAGAACAGGCTGGTAGTAATACTAATTGTATCCCGATAAAATGGTGAAAAATGGCTAACTTTATATCGATATTCAGAATATTTGTTATGTTTTTTGCAGTATACCTTATATACACCTGTCAGGGTAATACTCCGGCATATTTATGGGCATTGGGTTTAACAATATTAGCATTTGCCCTTGACGGCGTTGACGGGTATGTTGCAAGAAAATTACACGAAGAATCAAAATTCGGTGCTCTTCTGGATATTATGGGCGACAGAATTGTTGAAAATACATACTGGATATTATTTGCTGTAATGGGCTGGCTTAATATATTATTCCCGCTGATTGCAATAACAAGAGGATTTATTACAGATACCATAAGAAGTGCTGCAATGGAGCAGGGGCTTACGCCGTTTGGGATGCAGGTTAATCCTGTCTGCAAATTTATTACAGGCTCGAGATTTATGAGAATAAGCTACGCTGTTGCAAAAGTCGTTGCTTTTATTCTGATTATTGCAGCAAAAATGCCGGTTTGCCCGCATAGAGAAATCATCTGGGCAATAGGGTTCTGGGCTGCAGTCTTTGCGATTGTATTCTGTGTTGTAAGAGGTTTGCCTGTTATTATTGAAGCCAGGTATTTGTTTGAGAAAAAGTAATATATATAATGATACAATTGACAAACTTATCATATGGTGATAATATGATAATATGATTAAGTCTTTTAAAGATAAAGAAACTGAAAATATTTTTAATGGTTTAAATTCAAAAAAGTACAATTCTATTCAAAAAGTTGCGAAAAGAAAATTAGATATACTTCATTATGCATTTGCTGAACAAGATTTAATCGCTCCGCCTTCAAACAGATTTGAACATTTAAAAGGCAATTTAAAGGGCTTTTGTTCAATTCGCATCAATGACCAATACAGAATAATTTTTAATTTCAAAAATGGTTATGCTGAAAATGTACAAATTACTGACTATCATTAAGAAAGGACTAAACAAATGAACAGACCATATACACATCCTGGAGAAATATTACTTGAAGAATTTGTAAAACCTTATAAACTTACGCAAGAAAAATTGAGCTCTCTATTGGGTGTCGGAATAAAAACTATAAGCGAAATATACAATCAAAAACGCGGCATTAGTCCGGTTATGGCTCATAAGCTTGCCAGACTTTTTGGAACAACGCCGGAATTTTGGCTGAATGCTCAAGTTTATTACGATTTATATACAGTTTATGAGAAAAAACAGAATGAAATAAACAAGGTTAACCCTCTTACGGCTTAGCTTGATAATTTGGAGAATAACTAGTGGCAAAACTAAATATTGTTTTATATGAACCTGAAATTCCGCAAAATAC
>CALVEE010000137.1 GCA_944326495.1 Candidatus Gastranaerophilales bacterium
TGGTTTTGGTCTCCTATTTTTTCTAATTTCTCCCTAACGGGCTGGCACCCATCCTAACCTTCCCTCAAGGGAAGGAACGCTATACACTTAGCGCTGCTTCCTCCATTTGAGAGCAGTCCGGTAAAAATAAGATTGTAATTCAGACATTAGTCTGCCAATAACAAATGAACAGCTCGTTTAAAATTCATTTTATATTTTTCATTTGCTCCTACTGGCTGACCCCTCACCCGAATTTCTAAGTTTCGCTAAAGCTCAACTTGAAATTCTACCCTCTCCCACAAGGGGCGAGGGTAGCGCTACGCCAGGCGTAAAACCTGTCCGCTTTCTTAGCGGTGAGATCCTGAACAGCTTGAAAATCAGGGATAAATATTACTTACTTCTCCTATTCATTCCACACCCAAAAAAATTCTACGCTTTCAGGATGACAATAAAATTTGAAGGCTGATTTTCTATTTTATTGTCCGGTCAAATTTTTGAAACAAGTAATGGCAAATTTCTACTGTGTCCTGCTTTTTTATTTCTTTTTTTTACCGGACAGCAGTGTCATTTAATGGAAAATTTCTGTTAATAGACGAAAAATTTAAAAATAAGTTTTGTCATTTTTATTTATATAGTACAATTATAACTATATAAAGGAATTAAAATTTATGGCAATAATAAAAGTACAAAAAGGGACAAAAGATATATTACCTCCGGAGATGCCCCTATGGCATTTTATGGAAGATACTGCAAGAAAGATTTTTACGATATACGGTGCAAAAGAGATTAGAACTCCGATTTTTGAAGCAACAGAACTTTTTGCGCGCGGGGTGGGCGATACGACAGATATTGTTAACAAAGAAATGTATACGTTTGAAAAAAGCGAACGCTCGCTTACACTTCGTCCCGAAAACACTGCAGGAGTCGTAAGAGCATTTATTGAAAACGGGATGCACAGGCTTTCTGCTCCGGTTAAGCTCTGGTATAAAGGCCCCATGTTCCGCTATGAACGCCCGCAGGCAGGAAGGCAAAGACAGTTTCATCAGGTCGGAGTAGAAGTTTTTGGGATTAAACAGCCAACCGCGGATGCGGAAGTTATTTTAATGGCGGTAAATTATCTAAAAGCCCTTGGATTAAACGATTTGAGTGTTGAATTAAATTCTCTGGGGTGCCCTAAATGCAGGGAAGAATTTAAAACCAAGCTGAAATCCGTAATAAAACCTTATTTACCCGAACTGTGTCCTGATTGTCAGGCAAGATATGAAAAAAATCCTCTGCGTCTTTTAGACTGCAAAGTTGAAGAGTGCAAAGAAATTTACGCGAAACCTGAAATTCAGCAAGTGATACAATCTGATTTCATTTGCGAAGAATGCGCGGAACATTTTAATGAACTAAAAAGTTATCTTGATACTTTAAATATCAATTATTCTATCAATAAGCTTCTTGTAAGAGGGCTTGATTATTACAACAGAACTGTATTTGAGATAAAATCAAACAATCTCGGCTCCCAAAACGCAGTCTGCGGCGGCGGACGTTATGACAGCCTAGTTAAAAACCTCGGCGGAGAAGATACTCCTGCTGTCGGATTTGCAATGGGTATGGAAAGGCTCGCTTCACTTATCGGAGAGAAGGAAGATACAAGAACAACTGCTTTTGTAGTTTCAAACGAGCCGTTAGAAGCAATAAAACTTACCGAAGAGCTTCGAACAAAGGGAATTAGCACTGAGTTTGATTTAACAAACAAAAAGTTTGTTAAACAGCTTGAAAAAGCTTCTAAAGTCGCTAAATACGCTCTTATTCTAGGAGAGGATGAGCTCAAATCTAATCAAATTACAGTAAAAGACCTTGATAAGTCCGAACAAAAAACTATTGCACGTGATAAAATTTTTGAAATCCTTAACTAGCAAAATTTTTGATTTACATGTTTTACTACAAATATGATTATAAATAATTCCCCATCTTTTCAGGCAAATTTTAATTCTCCCAGACTAAGATTTAAGAAGGACGATTTTTATGTGCGGATCCGCGGTTACGGGAAAGATCCTAATTGGGCAAGGGAAGTTAAAAATACCGCAGATATGGCCGTAAAATTAATAAGGCGCGATACTTCGGCTGAAAATGTCTTAAAACTTGTATCAATCGGCGTTAGAAACGCTAATAGAAATAATTCGCTTGATTTAATAAAAAAACTCTTCTCCGGTCTTTTAAGAGCTCCTAGAGAAAACTGGCCTTATGAAAAATGGGCAGACTTAACAACCCCCTACGAAAGCGGAAAATACAAAACCTATCAAGCCCGTCTGGATTATATTGCCTCTCATCCGCTGAAGCCTGAACAGGCGCCGGATTATTCAAGACCGGTAATTTATGATAACGGAAGAAGAGCAATCTTACACGGCTCATCCCTGTATGTGAACAAAAATCTGGACAAGGTATTAGCACTCACTAAAAATATTTTTCCTAAATACATTCACAAAGAAGTTAAGCCTGAGAACATGGAAGAAGTTAATTCCACGATAGCGGAAATCCGATGGATTTTAGCACATTCAACTCCCTGGCTTAGAGGAAGCGACGCTATCTCAAATGTTTTTATGCGGGTTCTCTATAAAGCTATTGGAGTTAAATCTTATCCTATCAAAAAAGGAGTATCTCTTGATTTAGAAGCATACTGTACAGAGATTAGTGACTATAAAAAACAATTTCCTTCGTATTTTGAAAACCCGCCGGAAGTTATTAAGTAATTAATCGTATTTGAATTTGCGGAAAAATTAATATTTTTCTCGCAAATTCTCGGGAACGGTATCACATCCGGCCAGGTGCTATTCCGCACCCTCATTTAGTAAATCACAAGTTTAATAAATACTGCGAATTTATACTTTTTTAGCTTCAGGCTTTTGCTTTGTACTTTTCTTTTTCCCGCGCTGTAATACTCTGTTCAGGTTATTGTAGTCAAAATCTGCGGATGAAATTCCGTATTTAATTTCTATGTCAGATGGGAATAACTTGTAAGGCATTGGCAGAAATAATTCTACATGTTTCCCTTTATGATAAGGCAATGGCTCTTTTCTTCTCTGTAATATAAAGACTTCGCCTCTGTATTTTTCGAATTTTTTCTTGGCGTTTTCAACAATTTCTTTTGCATTAGGTTCAGCCGCAAAGAATTTTTTATTTGTTAACGGCTCAAAGATTTTATCAAATTCAGGGTTACTTTCGGAAGAGTTTTTACCGTCAAGTTTTTTGTAAACAATATCATCAATATGTTTTGCTGCATTAACGTTATTGCCTAAAACCTGCAGTTCAAACGTAACAGGTGTTTTTCCCGGAAGTTTAAATAAAAAGTGCGTTGCACAATAATTTGCTTTTGTAAAATCATCATCAAGCCGCTTTTTAACTCTTTGCTTATTGCCGCCTTTTTTCCAAACATCATTCTGGATTGCAATCATTTTATTTAGAAAATCTATTGACGCATAATCAAACTCGGAAGCTTGATATTCCGGCAGATTTTTAACAATTATCGGGCGTTTATTTTCAACTTCTATAAGTTCAACCTTCCTTGACTTGATAAGCGGAATAAATCTGTCTAATACTGCATCAACCTTATTTCTTGCTGCATCACGAAAAACAAGCTTAGCCCCGATTAAATCCGTCATTTCCGTTAAAATTTCATCAACGCTGCTCCATTGGCGGCTTCCTGTTTTCTCTGCGATAGAGCCGATTGATTTAAGCCGGAAGCCGATTTCTGAAAGCGGGTTTTTAGGATATTTTTCACTTGCAACTAAATCTCCGAAACTGTCCTGCATAAAGCTTTCAACCTTTTGTGCACTGCTTGCAAGCTTTCTTCGAATAGCCCTTGCTGTTTCTTTGCTGATTTCCCATTGTTTGTTAGCTAACTTTGGTGTCCCTCTAAAACTAACCGTATCAGCTTGAAGCGGAGAGGACATTCTTAAGCCGAACTTGCTTATATTATTTTGTTTTGCTGCTTCATAATTAGGGGCGGCTAATCTAAAACCCATAATTGCGGGGATATTCATAATTTCTCTAACCTTTCTGTCTGCTATATTTTTTCTAAAACCGGTAAAGTCACAAAATTGCCTAAATGTAAAGAAACGTAAAGCTAGATAGCGGCCTGTTCTTTGAGCGACTCTTCTATTTTGTTCTCAAATCCGGTAAATTCAGAAATCTGGCGCGCCCATTCTCTTACAATTTCATTCTCGTCAAGAGTGTAAGAAATAGGTTTGCCTATCTTAACGGTGATATGTTTTTCAAATAATTTTTTTGCATAGCCGTCAAATCCGCATATTGCAACCGGAATAATATCTGCTTGAAATTTTTTTGCAAACATTATGAACCCTTTATGGATATTACTAATAACCGGTTCTTTTACAATTTTTCCCTGCGGAAAAATTCCGAGCGCCCAGCTTGTATTAAAAATGGATTTAACAGTCTTGAATGTTGCAATCTCGGGTTTTTCACGGTTAACAGCAAAAGCTCCTAGAATATGCACAAGAAACCTCAATAATCTGTCTTTGTCGTGGAATAACTCTTGTTTTGCCATATATGCAATATTTTTCCAGGCAGAGACGGCAATTAAAGGCGGGTCAATATATGACACATGGTTGCCGGCAAAAATAACACGCGAGGATTTAGGCAGATTTTCACGCCCTTCAACTTTTAGATTATACATAAGTTTTGTGACAGGATATACTACTGTCAGGAGAAAAAACATATAAAAGCTTGTTCTGAAAATATTGTAATCTTTTTCTGTTCTTCTGTTGTAATTTTTTTCTTTCTTCATTCCTATCTTTCCAGTTTCTTGAAATTACGTATGAGCGTGCATTCCTTTGTATGTGTATCCTGTAAGGTTTTGGATTGCATTCCCCCACTTATCTACCATTCCTTCCACATCATCAGAGTATGGAATAATCTCTCCGATTTTAACAATTATTTTACCTGTAAACGGCCATCTTTTAACTTCCTGTGTGCCGGTAATTCCGATTGGCAGAATTCCGCATTTAGTGCTCTTTGCAAGAGAGGCAAAGCCTTTGGTAACATTGCTTACCTCACCCGGCTCCTGTCTTGTTCCCTGCGGGAAAATTCCCAGCACCCAGCCGGTTGAAGTAAGGTTTTTAACTGTCTTGATTGTAGATACTCCGAGTTTTTCTCTGTCAACAGCAAAAGCTCCGAGCCAGTTAAGCCACCAGCACATAAAAGGGTTTTCAAACAGCTCTTTTTTGGCCATATAAGCTACTCCCCTGTTCATAACCGCGCAGACCAGAGGCGGGTCAAGGGTTGATAAGTGATTGGCTGCTATTATAAAATTGTTATTTGACGGTATATTTTCGCGTCCGTAGACTTCAAGCCTGTATACGAGTTTAAACCTTATCATATAAAAAACATGGGTTACAATAAATAAAAACATCCGTCTCCATTTGTTGTAAAACCCGGGTTCTCTTAAAGAATGGGTATTTCCGTTAGTTTTTTTATTATCTCGTGACATAATAATCCCCTTGTCAGTCTATAATATTATACAACAAATATTTGAAACAAAAAAGTTTCTCAAGTTAATCCGCTCTCTTTTCGCCGGTAGTATGGGGTAAGTTTTACACAACCATAGCTTTTTTAAATTTTTATTTATCACTGCTGTCTGCCCCCTCACCGCATCCGTAGTTTTCGGCTCCCGCCTCAAACACGGCTGCTCCTCTCCCGTTGGGAGAGGGTGTTGCATTTTCTATTTTTATTCAGTTTTCTTTAAAGGACGGAAAATTTTAGGGGCTGTTCCTGTAATTTTATTTATCATAAATATAATCTCCTTTTGTAATAATAAAACATCTAAAAGTTTTTTTGCTATTGTCTTAATACATTATAAATTATAATTCCTGCCGTCAAGATTTCCACCATTTGATTGATGTTTTATCCTATATAATAGTTTAAACTATACAATGTAGATTTTTAATGGGGAAGGTATATTCTTAAGGGTT
>CALVEE010000138.1 GCA_944326495.1 Candidatus Gastranaerophilales bacterium
GGAAATCATTATACTTAGTCCAGCGTTTTCTGGTTCTGCGGGTAAAAATAAAAAGCAAAATCAATGTCAAAAGTACAAAGAGATTAAGTACATGTATCAAAAACAAACTGTTCTCTTCCATAAAACAACTTATAATTTCAAAAGGCATGGCGAACTATCCTATTTTAAAATTTTATGGTACAATTATATCATAAATTGACAGACCGGTATAGTTGGGGAGAAAGATTTTTAAGAAAGAAACGGTTGAGATGAATAAGATTTTGACGAGATTATATTTGGGGGCTTTTTGTTTTTTCTGTACGCTGGAATGTTGGGCGGCCGAAAAATTTGAAATACTGCCGGATCTTCCGGAGCCTTTATTGAATAGTGCTGCTCAAGCGTCTTCTGTTTCAACTGTTTCAGATACCGCAAATACTGTTACTCAAACAGTCGGACAAGAGCCAAACCTGATTTCAATCGTATTTTCTCTTTTATTTGTAATTCTTTTGATTTATGCAACCGGAATTATTTATGCAAAACTTAATAAGTTAGGGTTTAATACTTTGAAAAAACAAATGGGAGATGTTAACGCATCCAGGGCTTCGGTCGTATCTACAACACATTTAGGGAACAATAAGACTCTTCATGTTGTGGATTTAGACGGAAAAAGAATGCTTATCGGAGCTTCCGCGAACTCAATACATCTCATTAAAGATTTGGGCTCTTATCCTCCCGAAAAAATTGAAGAGGGTAAATACTCTAAAATAGAAATTCCTAATATAAGAATTCCGAGAATAGAAATACCTAAAATTGAAATCCCCGGATTTACTAAAGTTGTTGCCAGCTCTAAGGATGAAGAGATAAAAGAAACCAAAAACACGGAAGATGATGATAAATTTGAAATTTCTGATATTTATGAAGAAGAAAATCCGGACGGAATAATTGACAAGCTGTTTCATACTGCAGCTCAGGAATCGGCTCCGCAGGAAAAAACCGAAGAAAAAAATCTTGAGCACAGTGTGGATCCTGATGAATTTGCGTTATATAAAAAATATTTGTAAATGGAGTTTCAGATGGTCAGAAAGTGTGTGAAAATTGCAGACAGAATTATAGGTGACGGACGCCCTTGCTTTATTATTGCAGAAATCGGAATTAATCATAACGGTTCTGTTAATTTGGCTAAAAAGATGATTGATATTGCTGTTACAACCGGATGTGATGCCGTAAAATTTCAAAAAAGAACGGTTGATATAGTTTATACAAAAGAAGAACTGGCAAAAGAAAGAAAGAGTGTATTTGGTAACACTAACGGCGATTTAAAACGAGGTCTGGAGTTTGGAGAAGAAGAATACAGAGAGATTGATGAATACTGCAAAAAGAAGGGTATTATGTGGTTTGCATCCTGCTGGGATGAAAACTCCGTAGATTTTATGGAAAAATTTGATATTCCCTGCTACAAAATAGCGTCTGCATCATTAACTGACGATAATCTTCTAAAACATACGCGGAGCAAAGGCAAACCTATCATGCTCTCAACTGGCATGAGTACAATGGAGCAGATAAGACACGCCGTTTCCGTTCTTGGAGAAGAAAATCTTGTAATACTTCATTGTACTTCCACATACCCTTCTAATTCAGAAGAAACTAACCTTAGGGTGATTGAGACATTCCGAAAAGAATTCTCCTGCCCGATTGGTTATTCGGGACATGAAAGAGGTGTGACCCCTTCTGTTTTGGCAGCAGCTCTCGGGGCAGCTGTAGTAGAACGGCATATTACAACAGACAGGACGAACTGGGGCTCTGATCAGGCTGCAAGTCTTGAAATGGCCGGGCTTTACCATCTGGTAAGAGATATAAGACAAACTCCTGATTTACTTGGAGACGGTGTAAAAGTCGTTTATCCCAGAGAAATTCCGATTATTGAAAAGCTAAGAAGAGTAAAGGGGTAAGGGGTAAAGGGGTAAGGAGAAAATATGACATTACATTTACCGGATAGTATAAAATTTGTTATTACTGATTTCGACGGAATTGTAACAGATAACTGTGTTTATATTAATTCTGAAGGCGGTATGAGCCGGAAGCTCAATTTCCGCGACGTTATGGCCTTTGCTATACTTAGAAAAAACGGTTATAAAATAGGAATAATCTCCGGAGAAAAAAATTCCGCAATAGATATTATTGCAAAAAAATTTGATGTGGAAGAAGTTCATCAGAATATTAGAATTAAAATTGATGTATTAAAATCGATTATAGAAAAATACAATTTAAAAGAGGATGAATTTGTTTATATAGGCGACGATATAAACGATTTAGACTCATTGAAGTTTGCAAAATATGCAATAACAGTTCCGGATGCGGTAAAAAAAGTAAAAGAAATCGAAGGAATTCAAATCACAACAGCAAGAAGCGGCGAAGGAGCTTTCAGGGAAATTGTAGATACATTGGTCAGGTAAATTATGGAAAAATTATACACACTATCCGAAATTGTTGATAAGAAGTTTTCACACGGAGAAGAAATTCCGGAAAATATAATAAGCAGCATAAGAGAAATTGTCTCTAAAGGCGGTTATATAGGTATGGCGCAGATTAACCCTATTGCAGGTAATATAGAATATAATGCAAAAAAAATTGCAAAATATATAAAATATGCCTGCAAAATAGGTCTTGAAATGATAGTATTTCCTGAACTTGCGCTAATGGGATATCCTATAGAGGACACCATTGACAGGCATCCTGTAATTGTTGATGAAAATATTAAGTGGTTAAAAGGGCTTGCAAAAATAACGAAAGGCACAACAGCACTCGTGGGATTTATTGAACCGCGCGAAAAAGAAGCGGAAGGGAAAAAATATTTTAACTCTGCTGCAATCCTAAAAGATGGAAAAATTAGCGGCATAGTCAGAAAATCCCTGCTTCCTACGTATTCCGAATTCAATGATTACAGATATATGGAACCGTCTCCCGTTGTCGGAGTGCAGCCTCCGGAAACTCTCGGGAAATTTGATAAGGAAAATATAATAAAACGCTCTAAATTGTTTGAAAAATACGGGATTTCTATTTGCGAGGACTGTTGGAATAACAAAGAATTTTTCGGAAAACATTTTTACGAAAAAGATCCTATAGATGAGCTTGCGAAAGAAAATCCGGAAATATTTATTAATTGCTCCGCATCGCCAACCAGAGCAAAAAAAGAACAGTTAAAACATAATATGCTCTCTTTTATTGCAAAAAAATACAAAACCCCGATTGTATACGTAAATCAGGTAGGCGCAATCGATAACAGCTCTTTTGACGGCTCAAGCCGCGTATTCAATTCTGAGGGAGAATTAATTGCAAGGGCAAAATCCTTTGAAGAGCAGCTTTTAATAGTAAACCCACTCAATAATACCGGAAAAATTTATCCCTTAACACGAGGGCTTGATAAATCTTTAACCGAGCAAAAAGTCTTTACACTTGAATACGAGTCGGATTTAGAAAGAACATATAAAACAATTATCCAGGGAATACGGGATTATTTTAGAAAATGCGGCTTTAAACGTGCCGTTCTCGGGCTTTCAGGGGGACTGGACTCAACCGTTTGTGCTGTACTTCTTGCGGATGCTATCGGAAAAGAAAATGTATACGGAATTTCTATGCCGTCTAAAATTACAAGCAAAGAGAGCCGTTCAGACGCGGAAGAGCTTGCACATAACCTCGGTATAAACTTTGCGGAAGCTTCAATTAAACCTATGATTGAAACAACAACCGAATGTTTGAATAAACTTTTTTTAGAAGTTGAACAAAACTGGGATGGGAGATATAAAACCTCATTTACCCCGGATAATATTCAGGCTCGCTCAAGAGCGATGTTCCTGTGGGGAATAAGCAATGAATTTTCTTCCTGTATTCCGATTGCAACTTCGGATAAATCCGAACTCTATATGGGCTATGCAACCATAAACGGCGATATGTCCGGCGGTTTTGCGCCGATTGCGGATGTTCCAAAAACAAAACTATTTGCATTCGCAAGATGGCTCAATAAAAATCGAGAAGAAAAAAATGCTATACCAGAAGCAATAATTCTTAAAAAACCCGGTGCAGAGCTTGCTATAGACCCTAAAACAGGGAAACCGCTTATAGCAGAGGATGCTCTTATGCCATATGAATTTCTGGACGAAATTATCTGGCGGGTTGAGAATAAAAATGAAGGTTATCAGGATTTATTAAATACAAAATTTGTTTATGAAACTCATAATCCGGTTACAACAGAACAAAAAACCGAATGGATTGATAAATTCTTTAGACGGATGTCAACAGCTCTTTATAAATGGTCAATTTTACCGCCGTCTATAATCGTCGAAGCACGTTCAATAAACAAATACGACTACAGACAGCCTATAACATCATCAAAGATTAACTACAAAGGCGTGAATGAAAACTATGTCAAATCTACTTTAGAAGCAGGTTAGAATTCAAATGCTTAAGCTGGCGCCTCATTTCATCAACCTTATCTGAAAGATTTTCACGCCTGTATATTTCCATAGCTCTTTTATAATTTTCAGCAGCATCTTTCTTATATTCCGGATTATCATATCCCGACATTAACTGCAAAGTCTGGGCTAAAAGTACATAAGCTTCCGGTTTATTAGGATTTAACTCTATTGCGCGTTCAAAACACTCTTTAGAATTTATAATATGCCCCTCTATATGATTTTTATACCCTTCAAGAATATGCATCGGATATGCAAATAAATTCTGCTTATCAAATATTCTCAGCTCTAAAAGAAAACATATCTCCATCAAATCCTTATCCTGATACATATCAGTAAATCTAAAGTGGGAAACAAAATATTTCGGAAAAACAGAATTAATTTTCTTGAGGATTTCCTGCTGCCTGTCCTTCATATTTGCAAGCCCGTATATATTTGACTCTTCCAATAACTTAATTGGATTATCCATATCAATCATATCTACCAGAGACAAGAGTTTTAAAGCCTTTGCAAGCTCGTCGCCGGCAATAGTCTTAGCAGCCTCTTCAAATAAAAATTTTATAGTTCTATACTTGTTGAATTCAAAAATATTTAAAATATAGTCTTTGGCAATACCTTCCTGACTTGAATAAACAAGCGATAAAAACTTAATCCGCTTAACATCAAAATTATCCTTATCCCACCCGAGAATTTTGTTAGCATCAAGGATAGCCTCATAATAATTAGAAATCTCAAAATTTAAAAACAATCTCTCATAATAAGCTTCTTCTTTTTTTACACAATGAGTAATTATATAAGTAAAATCCGAATATGCATCCTCAAGCATTAAGAGTTTATGACAGAGTTTTCCGCGCTTCAAAAAAGTCTCGGAAGGTTTGTACTCCTCTTTTACAAGAAAGTTTAATCTCTCCAGAGCCAAATCAAATTGGTTTTCCGAAATACATTTATCAACCGATTTTAGACACATTAAATATTTGATATTATCTAACATAAATGCTCCGTCCTAAACTGACTTTTTTATCCCTGTTTATAATATATTATGTATCATAAAATTTTTATAAAAACGAGTAGCAGGTCAGCTATAAAACTTTTAACACCTGTCTAATCTCTCTTAAGGCAGTTGAAATTTCCGGATTAGTGTTTTTTTCTTTTTTAATTTTGTCATATGCAAACATTATTGTTGTATGCTTTTTCCCGTAATATTTGGCTATATTAACAAAACTCTGATTTGTAATATCCCTGCATAAATATATTGAAGTATGTCTTGCAAGAGACACCTTCTGCCCCCTTGCAGTACCTTTAATATCATTCATATAAACATCATAATAGCTTGCCGTAACTCTTGCAATTTTATCAAAACTAATTTCCTGACTATTACCGCTGCATTTTAGGACTTCTCTTGCTAAATCCAGCGTCAATTCCTGTTCAGAGACTTCTGCATACGCACAAACTCTTGTAAAAGCACCTTCCAGCTCCCTGACATTATTACTAAAATTTTCAGCAATATACCTTAGAGCTTCCTCTTCAAACTTTAAGTCATTATCAACAGCCAATTTCTTAATGATTTCCAACCTTGTTTCAAAATCCGGCGGTGTTATCTCAACCATTAATCCCATTTCAAATCTCGAACATAAAGCCGCAGTAAGCGTCGGAATTTCTTTCGGCAGCCTGTCGGAAGTTATAACAATCTGCTTCCCTTTATTGTACAAACTATCAAAAGTGTATTGTAAATTATCCATAGATTTCATTTTCGATTCAATAAACTGTATATCATCAATCAAAATAATGTCTATATTTGTATATTTTTTGTTAAATTTTGACATGTTTTCGATATTCCCGCCCTGATTTTTGCGGCTATTGGAAATATAATCGTTTACATAATCCTCTGTTTTAGTATACTTAACTTTTAATTTAGGATTGTGAAAAATGGTATAATGTCCGATAGCCTGCATCAAATGGGTTTTACCGAGTCCTGAATTCCCGTAAATAAAGAGCGGATTATATTTTCCCGCCGGATTTTTTGCAACAGCCATAGATGAGGCGTATGCAAATTTACTATTTTCACCGACAACAAAATTCTCAAATTTATATTTTAAATTAAGATTAGAAGCCGACTGCATATAAGAAAGATTTTCCATAGCCTTTTCTTTTATTTCAGCTTCATCAATCTTTTTTTGAAACTTTTCAGTTTCTTTTCTAAGTTTTTTAGCAAAATCTTCATCATAAATAATAACAACTCGACTGTTAGCCTCTCCGGAGACTTTTCTCAAGGCTTCATTCATTTGAGCAGCATGATTTTTTCTTAATAAATCTCTTCCAATCATCTGCCCGGTAACAAGAGTCAAAACCCCTTTATCATATCCGGAGACTTCCAGCGGATAAACCCAGGGATGGGCATTTTCAGGTAAACTCCCGATTAATTCTTCT
>CALVEE010000139.1 GCA_944326495.1 Candidatus Gastranaerophilales bacterium
TATCACTTAAAAGTTTATCTGCCGTTTCAGTAAGTTCTTCCTGAGTTTTTACAACAAACCCCGCCCCAGCGTTTTGGATAATAGCATAAATATCTTTAAAATTATTTATAGAAGGACCTGAAATAACGGGTTTACCGAAAATAACCGCCTCAAGCGGATTATGCCCGCCTGTTTTATTGAAACTTCCGCCTATAAATGCAATATCAGCAAAAGCAAACATTTTACCGAGCTCACCCATTGTATCAAGTATCATAATATCATTTTCTAACAAATTCCCGTCCTTAGAGCGCAAAACATAATCTTTTACAACTGATTTTACCTCTTCAAGCCGTGTTAGATGCCTCGGTGCTATAATAAACTTCAAATCTTTATGCGTTTCTTTCAATTTTTTATAAGTGTCAAAGAGTATTTTATCCTCACCCGAATGCGTTGATGCGGCAAGAAAAATTCTGCCCTCCGACTTTAATTCAATATCAACCGCAGGCGCAGTTATATCAAATTTCAGATTATTCATCCTTTTTGTTGTTTCAGGGTCAGCTCCGAGAGCCAGAAACTTATTTAAATCCTCTGTACTTTGGGTAAAGATACCCGTATAATTGTTTAGCAATGGTTTAAAGAAAAACTTAAGTTTCTTATAAGAATTAAAAGTCCTGTCTGATATACGGCCATTAATTATGTATAAATTGATATTATGCTCCTTACATTTACCCCCGAAATTAGGCCAAATTTCAGTTTCAGCCATTAAAATGTCAGCCGGCTTTACTCTACTAAGAAATCTTTCAACACAGCTTGGTGTATCAAACGGAAAATATGTTATTAAATCAGCTGTTTCACCGAGCTTCTTTTTTGCAATTTCCTGTCCGGTATTCGTTCCTGTAGTCACTACTATTTTTGAGTCGGGAAATGTCTTTCTTGCCTCTTTTATAAGCTTTTCTATTGCATTAATTTCACCTACCGATACTCCGTGAAACATTATAACACGGCCTTTGGGAACAAAACTTTCTACTTTTCCGAGTTTTAATGAGAATGCTTCGTCAGAATATCCTGCCCGCTTATGCAAAATGTATAGCAGCGGATAAATAAGTCTAAAAACTATCTCGCTTATAAATCCTATCATTCAGACCTCTCAACCAGCATATACTTCCGGCCTTTATCAATAACATTGTATTTTAATGATTTAACCCCGTCATCAATATCAATATACCGTATAATTACAAGGTTATTATCTTTGTTTAAAGCTGAATTAAGCTCATTTATTCCAAACTCATCTCCATATTCAACCGGTTTTCCGCCATAAAAAATCAATGAATATTTATGAGTAAATTTATAGCATGTGAGTGTTTTATCGTTTTCTTTTGCATACTGCGCAAACCTTAATAAATCGTCCTGCCCGAATTTATAGTCAATTTCGAAGAATTTTTCTGTTATAAAAGCCGACATAACAGCTATAAAGATTACATAAGTAAAAAATACACCAATATAGCGTTCTTTTTTAGCAAAATATATTGATGCCGCACCAAAAACAAAAGCTCCTATAATACAAAGCCATTTTGCGCTCAAAATGTCATTATACAGTTGAGCCGGAATATAATAACGACAGAAACATGCAATTATCGAAGCCAGAATAAATATAACACCTACAACATAAACCGTTTTATTAATTATTCTGCTGTACTCTCCCCTTTTAATATAATTAGTCCATATATAAGCGCCGAGAAAAGCAAGCGGTGGATAAATCGGAAGAATATATGTTATGAGTTTTGTCTCTGATGCAGTAAAGAATAATAACGTGAATACAGCTATAATACCGTTATAGAGTAAGAACTTTCTCGTATTGTTAAGCTCTTTGAACTCGAAATCTTTTTTTATAATTTTTCTTATTAATACTGCAAGCGTTGAGACTATCCACGGGAAAAATCCCCAGAGAATTGTTACAAAATAAAACCAGAAGGGTTGATCACGATTAATGATTTTTGAACCTAAAAATCTTGCAATGTGATGTTTCATTATATATTCATTAAAAAATAACGGATCATGCAGTTTTAGCATAATTAAATGCCAGGGAAGCGTTATCATGAAGAATAAGATAAACCCCACAATAAAGTATTGAGGTTTAAAAATTTCTTTAAAACGCTTTGAAACTATAGCAATAAAAAACATTGAGCCAAAAGGCACAATAAATCCCGGTATGCCTTTTGCCATGACAGCAAGGCCTGAAAATATGTAAAACAGCCACCAGAAGTATTTTTTATTCTGTTCTTTACAGAAATACGTAAGAACTCCAAATCCAAGAGAAAATAAAATGCAGGTTGATACAACTATATCAAGTATTGCAAATTTAGAAAGTATTAAAAATTCAAGAGATGTTGCAAGCATCAAAGCTGCGACGACTCCATATGTTCTTGATACAATTTTTTTACCGATAAAATAGGTCATAAAACAGCCTAAAGTACCGTACAAAGCAACCGGAAATCTCGCAGTAAATTCATTAATCTTACCGAAAACTGCAAACGAGAGGCATTCGCCCCAGAAATACAGCGGCGGTTTTTCGAAAAAATATTCATTATTAAGATACAGAGTCAAAAAATTCTTTGTATTAAACATATCTTTAGCCATTGAGACATATCTTGACTCATCGACATCCATCAAAGCATAAGTCCATATGTTATGAAAGAATATAAAATAAAATAATACGCTTAATCCAAGAATAGTAAATAATTCCTGATGCTTTAAAACAAAATTTTTAATTTTTTGCATACATTACCTCTCCGCTTCCTCATAAGTTTACCATAAAAAAATCTGCCGTGCTTGCGGCAGATTTTTATGTTTGTAAAATAATAGGCTAATTAGTTATTTGATATTTATGCGTCTTTTTTAGTAGCAGCTGCGATACCAAGACCTGCAAGAGCTAATACTGCTGCGCCTGCAAGAGCTGTCCAGCCTCTGTTACCTTTTGTATATTTTTCAAGGTTCTTTTCTATAGCTTCTTGTGCAGTTTTTCTAACTTTTTCAGTATATTCAGTCTTTGTACCAAGTTTTTTCTCTACGATTTTATTTAATTCGTCTTGAGAAAGTTCTTTGCCTTCCAAGCCTAATTCTTTAATTTTTGCAGCTACTTTGTTTTGTGCAGTTTTCAAATCAGTAGCAACCTTTTCGCCTTCTATAGCTTTCTTTGCGGCTTCTTCAGCTTTTGTATTGATTTCTTCAGGTGTTATTGAAGTTTCTGGTTTCATTAACCCTTTTACTTTTTCGTATAAGCTTTTATCAGCTTCACTTGCATATTTGCCGTTAAGTCTTTTTTCAACAGCATCAATTGCATTTTTAACACCTTTATCATTTTCTATAACATTTTGCATATTTCTATATGCAGAGTCAACTCTTACATCTTGGCGAACAATAGATTTTAATTCATTGGTTATTTGTGCTTTTGACTTAGTGTATTGTTCTGCAAGTTCCTTTTCTGCTTGGAGCTGCATTCTTAGAACTCTTAGCTCATCAGCATTATGTATAACATCAGAGACAATAGTCACTGGATATTTATCTATACCTTTATTTATAGATGTTTCAATTACATCTAATGCATTTAAAGATGTCTTATAAACACTTGGTTTCTTAAGCTTTGATAAATTAGCTGCACTTGTTATAGGCTGTTTTAAATCTTTTAATGCGGCTTCATTTGCCTTAAAGAATTCGGTATCAAAATTGCCCAATTGGGTTTTAAGCTCCATAGTTCGTTTTATATTCTCAGCGTATTCAGCTTTCATAGCTTCTCTTTTTGCTTTTACAGCTGCATTATCTATGATAACCCATGCGTCTTTGCTACCATTTTTTACCTTAAATTTACCCTTTCCAGGAGTATTACCAGGATCTTTATCAACTATTTCAAACATTTCTGCGCCAAATCTATCTTGGAATGCCTTGAATTGATTATAATTATATTTTGCACTTGAATAGCCTATATTTTGATTTTTTAGTGGACGGAAACTAGTACCAAATTTCTCTGGTAATAAGTTATCTACAGTACTTTGAATCTTTTTAGAAACCTTTCCCTTTGTAGGATCAAATTTTGCTTTATCTTTATCTGCTAAATTTTTATAATTATTATTATAGATATCATTATACATGTTTTCAACAGTTTGCTTTTCAGTTTTTATTTTGTCATAAGCAGATTTTGCAGATCCTCCTTGGAACTTTTGACCAGGCTGTCCAAGCAGAACTTTTCTTGCATTTTCATAATTATTTAGAAATGGTTCAAATTTATTAAACTCAGCAGCTGATAGTTCATCACTTAAAAGTTTTCTTGTTGGGAATTCTGTTACTCTGCTGTTTCCTGCATTTAATCTGCTTTTTTCCGCATCTACTAAACTTTTTAACCTATCATCATACGCTTTCTGCGCATTAGTTAATTCGTCCTTAAGAGCTTTTTCGCTATCAGGCAAATCTGTTACAGTTACTTTTGTAGTTTTATTTTCATTTTTAATCTTTTCTGCCTCTGCATCATAGTTCTTTTCTGCATCTTTAATCTTTTGAGCATGGTCTCTGGCAGTTTCCCAATATGTCTTATTATCACCGCCATTATCAATTTGTTTTTTGAAAGTATCTTCTGATTCGTTAACAACATCTTCCCAAGAAGAGTACTTTGTCTTAATCATAGGAAATGCTGCTCCTGCTGCACCACCTAATACTGCTCCGCCTAATGTATAAGGTAAAGTATTGTCTTTACGTTTTACCTGCGGTTGAACTTGTGCCTGTACTGTTAAATCGTCTGCCATAACTAATTACTCCTATATTTTTACAACTTACTATTATTTTCTATTTTAATCCCATAAATCAATTACATCATTATGTCTTATATATGTAAACGTTCAAACGAAATAAAAATTGCTAGTTATTTGCTTAAAATTTTGGCGAATATTTTTAAGAATTCGTAAAACTATTATACTTACTGAATTTCAGCTTGCAAATTTAACTTTACAAAAGTTAATAATTCTAAAAAATTTGTACCAAATCTGGTTGTATCAGTTTATAAAATTTATTGTCCGGATTATAAGTCAGATTGACAATATAGGGCAGCAAACTTTTGTCAAAAGCTTCTTTGATAAAATTGATATCTTCTAGATTAATTTTACCGGAATTTGTAACAAGTATATCTAAATCGGATAAAAACCTGAAATTACCCTTTACTCTTGAACCATAATAATAGAATTCATACTTCGACTTATAAGGTTCTAAAATAGATTTAATAATGATTTCTTCTTCGGGTTTTATTCCTTTAATCGGCATGTAATTCCTCATTTAATTTATCAATTAAATATTCAACATCCTTTATAAAATCCGGTATAAGCACTAGCAAACTACGTGCCTTTTTCAAATTGTATTCATGAGCGGTCTCATTTCTTTAAAATCTTCTATATACTCTTTAATCAGCACCCACCCCACCCCTCCCTCAAAAGTGAGGGAGCAGGCGCCAAGTGCGGAGCATTCCTTCCCTGTTGAGGGAGCAGATTTGCGGACGGACGGAAGTCAGGATAGCGAACAGACTGAACCGGCTAAGTGAGGCTTAAAGGTGAAGTTCTGAGAGCGTGGAGCAAATCCAAGACAAGGTTAGGATGGGTGCTCACTTTATAAATTTCTATTTGCCCCTATGAATTGCCCCCTCACCGCATCCGTAGTTTTCGGCAAAGCCTCAAACACGGCTGCTCCTCTCCCGCAGGGAGAGGAGATTTGCTTTGTTTTACCCCTTTATATGCCACGCAGACAAGTTTGGCATTTTGCCTCCCTATTTACATTTACCCCTTTTACATCATGCGGACGAGTTTAGCGTTTTGCTTCCCTATTTACATTTACCCCTTTTTCTCATAGAGGTCTAGTTTTGCGTTTCTTTATTGTGTTTAC
>CALVEE010000140.1 GCA_944326495.1 Candidatus Gastranaerophilales bacterium
TATCAACGACTTCCAGCTCAACGTGAGCAGGGATATCAATACCTATTATTCTCTTGTCGTGCATAAGCACTTGAACCATCATATTTTCTTTAAGGTATTTTTTGCCGTCGCCGATATGATCTTCCGGAATTTGAAGCTGTTCATAGGTTTCGTTATCCATCATAACGTATTCATTTCCGTCTTTATATAAGTATTGCATTTCTCTACGGTCAAGCATAGCTTTCGCAACTTTTTCGCCGGCTCTGAAAGTTTTTTCTACAACGTTTCCGGTTTCTGCGTTTTTAAGTTTTGTTCTGACAAAAGCAGCTCCTTTACCGGGTTTTACGTGCAAGAATTCAACAACAGTCCACAAGCCGTTATCAAGTTCAAGTGTTAAGCCATTCTTTAAATCGTTTACTGAAATCATACGTACTCCTTAACTATACATAATACTCTTTTTTCTGATGTTAACATAAACAAAACCCCGTTGCAAGTTGCCCCTGATTTACAAAAACCACTTGGCTGATTTTTCAAAAAACACTTTACTTTTTTTTTCTTCATATTAAAATAGAAGAACACCCAAAAATTACGGGAGGAAGTACATTACCCGAAAGGAATACGATATGATTAGCAATAATCTCGCTTTGCTGTCCCAAAACATAAGAACAGCTGCCAGGCTGACAACTAAAAAAACTAACTACTCAACAAACCCGCAAAGACATAATGCTTTGAAATACCAGTTTCAGGCTAAAATTAAACAGTCGCATGAAAACCTGTTTAATTTTATAAACGACATTTATTAATTATAGTTAATGTCAGGCAGTGCCTGACCTACAGTTCTATAACGCAGTTCTATAAGGCTAATGACTAATTTACTAATGTCCGGGCAAACTTAAGTGACTCGTCCGTAACTTCCCCGCCTGCAAGTTCGGCAATTGCCTTAAGTTTAGCATCACCCGTAAGAACAGAAATATCTACGCTTGTTTGTCCGTCCTGCGTTTTCTTGACATAGAAATGCCTGTCTGATTTAGAAGCAATAATTGCCTGATGGGTAATCATAATTACCTGCATGTATTTAGCAAGCTCCTTAACCTCATCCGCAACAGACTGCGAAGTTTTACCAGATATTCCCGTATCAATTTCATCAAAAATTACTGTATCGATATTATCACTCTGTGCAAAAATTGTTTTTATCGCAAGCATAACACGTGAAATCTCACCGCCGGAAGCGACTTTAGCGAGCGGCTTAAGCCCTTCTGAAATATTAGTGGAAATCAAAAATTCTACCTTGTCGCACCCGCTCTGGTTAAGCTCACACCTGTCAAAATGTATCTCAAAACGCACTTTCGGAAGCTCCAGCTTTTCAAGTTTTTCAACAATTAAAGCTGAAAGTACATCCGCATAGTTTTTGCGCTCTTTAGAAATCTCTTCCGCAGTATCTTCAAGCTTTTTATACAAATCCTGAATTTCCAGCTCAAGTTCTTCTATATTCTGTGTAGAAAATTCAATTCCTTCAAGTTTTTTTCTTAAAACTTCTCCCTGCTCCATGACTTTTTCTAAGCTGCCGCCGTATTTGCGTTTGAGCTTATCTAAAAGAAATAAACGCTCCTGAATAGCATTAATCCGCTCTTCATCGTTATCCAGAGAGGTTGAATACTCTCTTAAAGACGAAGATACGTCTTTCAAAGTTTCTATCGCGTCAATCAGGCGCCCTTCTGTCTCTTCTAGCGAACTATCCATAGAGGATGCCTTTGATAAATTCGTTTTAATCTGCAAAAGCGCATCAAGAACAGCCCCGTCGTCGCCTGAAATCGTCCAGTATGAGCTTCCGGTTAAATCCTTAAGTTTTTCGACGTTTTCCAGAACCGCAAGTTCATTGTTCAATTCTTCATCCTCTGTTGAAGAAGATAACTGCGCCTCATCAATCTCATTCACCTGAAATTTAAGAAAATCAATCTGTTCTTCGGTTTTATCTGCAGAATTCTTAAGCCCTTCAAGCTTTTCCACTAATTCTTTATAATGAGCAAACCCGCTTCTATAAGTCTCAAGAAGCTCTCCGCAAGTATTTTTCGCATAAGAGTCCAGAAGGGTTATATGATACCTCGGCTGTAAGAAAGCGTAAGTCTGATGCTGGGAATGTACATCAAGAAAAAGCTCCCTGAATCGTTTCATAAATTCCTGATTAACCAGACATCCGTTAACTCTGGAGCGCGAACCCGTCTGGGTAATTTCTCTTGATAAAATTATCTCTCCGCCTTCATCATCAATTCCGAATTCTTCAAAAATTTCTTTTAAATCCTGTTTTTTGTTTACAATTGTAACTTCAATCAAAGCCTTGTCTTTACCGGTTTTAATAACTTCCCTGCCGGCTTTTGCGCCAAAAGCTATATCGATTGCGTTAATAAGAATACTTTTCCCCGCTCCGGTTTCACCGGTTATTATATTTAAACCGTCCGCGAGCTCCAACTCTAACTCGTCTATCAGTATATAGTTTTTGATAAAAATCCGCGATAACATACCCTGCCCTATTCGTCCTCTATATCTTCCTCACCATATTCTTCGGACTCATCATCTTCATTATACTCAAAATCTTCATCATTTTCATCATCAAAATTCTCCTCCGACTCATATTCAGAGCCTTCTGATTCTTCTTCATTCTCATCATTGATGTCGTCTTCTGCATTTTCATCGGAAAGTTCTTCTTCATTAGCTTCCGGAATTTCAGCCTCCGGTTCAATTTCTTCATGCCGGCCGAGTTTTTCTTCTACAGCATTATACTCTCTCTGGACAATGTCTTTCGGAAATGTCAGTGTATAAGGGTTTTTAAGCGCAGATTTTAGAGCATCATAATACTCCTCAATCTGTCCGGTAAACTTATAAACCCGCGCAAGGCAATAGAATAAATCCCCGTTTTCTTCCTTTTCGAGCCTTGTGTGCAAAATCTCTAAAATCTCTTCGGTCTCACCGGCTTTAAGACAGATTTTAACCAGCAGTTTATACGCTTCAATATCCATCGGGTTATACTCGATGGTTTTTAACAAATAGTTCTTTGCTTCTTCTATATTTCCTGATTTATAAGCAATAGATGCAAGGTTAAAATATGCCCAGCTGTAATCCGGAGAAATCGCTAAAACTTTCTGATAACTCTCTATTGCAAAATTCGTAAGCCCGTTTTCCTGATAAATATACCCGAGATAGAAATACGCAAAAATATCCTGCGGATTAATTTCAACGGCTTTTTGAAAGTTATCAAGCGCCATATTTTTTTCATCTTTATTAAAATAGCAGACACCCAGGTTAAAATAGCAGTTACCATCTTTTAAATCAGTCTGCAAAACCTTCCGGAAACATTCAATCGCCTCATCCCACTCTTTCAATTCAACAAGGACTTCTCCGAGGTTATAATAAAAATCCTCCTGTGGAGAGATTGCAAGCGCCTTTTTATACGCAGCTTCCGCCTTAGAAAAATCCTTTAATTTTTCGTAAACTATTCCCAAGTTATAATAAAGTTCCGCATCATCAGGAAAATACTTGATTAAATACCTCAAATTTCCCTCTGCTTCCTCATTAAAACCCTGATTTACAAGCAGAATAGAAAGTTCTCTTCTTGCCTGAAAATTAGAAGGATCTTCTTTTAAAATATTTTGAAGCGCTTCGATATCATTATCCATAAAATAATTATATCACAATTGTTCGAAATAAATTTTTATAACAAGATTGTAAGTCGGATATTAGTCTGTTCGCTATCCGGACTATACATTTACCCCTCCGTCCGCAAATCCTCTCCCGCAGGGCGAGGAAGCGTGCAAGCCTTGATTTTTATTTGATAAAGTTAGTTGAACATTCTTGCTAAACCCTCGCCCTGCGGGAGAGGAGCAGCCGTGTTTGAGGCTGTGCCGAAAACTACGGATGCGGTGAGGGGGCTATGTTACCCGGTAGAAAAATTTTATAAAGTTTCCCATCTAAATAAAGTATAGTTAGTTAGTATATATTATGATAAAATAATTGTATGAAGCATTTTAAGAAGAGAACAATTGCATTGGTTCTGGCTTCAGTAGTAACGGTAGTTGGAGCTTTTGGCGCAGAAAATTACAAAAACAGCTTGATGTCGCTGAAATTTGAAAACAGCACTTCCGGTGCTGTAAGTATGACTCTGCTTACCCAAAGAAACTACGAGAAATCAATTACCCCCATCAAAAAAGATGCCACAACTTATATAATAATGCTTCCGGACACCAACAGCCAGCTCCCCTCAGCACCGGAATTATCCGGCAACATTGAAAGTGTTGATGTAAAAACCATGCCATATACAACAAACAGTAACGGCTATACAAAAATTACAATCAAAACGCTTCCCAATACTCTGCTAAGCACTAAAAAAGCTCTATATATTCCTGAAAAAGTACCGCCCGTTCAAGAAACACCGCCTCGACCGGCAGCTAAACCTGTTACACCTCCAAGATATGAAGAACAGCTTCAACGGACAATTCCAGCTGAATATGACCAGGATTACCGTGATTTGAACAGAACAATACATTCAAGCAGCGGTGTTGACCAGACCAGGCCGGTTGATATAAAAGAAAGCGTCCGCCAGTTTGAACCGGCCTCACCTGCGCAAACTCCGGCTACCAAACCTGTGAGCAATCCTCAAAAAGCTTCTCCGGCAGACAATACAGCGCAGCCGCTTCCGGATTATAACAATTCGGGAAACAGCACAGAAGTTCTGCTTCTTGTAATGGGAATTTTTCTGGTTATTATAACCTGCACTTATCTCTTTATAAGAACCAAAAACAAAATGGCTGAAATTCTAGGCGAACAGGCAGACTTTGATGTCAATGACGATACGTCTAAAAAAGCTAAAGAAAAAGAAAAGGAAAAAGAAAAAAAGAAAAAGATTAAAACCACAATCAGAAAACTTGATAAAATGTATACGAAACCTGTCAAAATGCCTCTTGAACAGGTAGCCGTGCAACAAGCTGCGGAAGAGGATACAAATCCAAAAGAAGAAGAAAATGTTATTGTTGATTTAGATGAGCTGTTTCAGGAAAAAATCAAACAAGATAATACCGAACAGGAAGCCGTAACCGCAGAAGAAGAAGAAAACAGCGCCCTTGAAGATTTTCTCAGCGCCTTTTCATTTCCTGATGAAGAAGAAGCAGAGCAGGAAGAACCTTTATATAATGAAGAACTCTTTAATAAATTTATTAATGACGAGAATTTAAGATTTTCTAAGGCTGATATTGAAAAAATCAATGCTCTACTGAATTCCGAAATAAACGATGACACTCTCAAAAATATCAGTGAATTTGCAGTAACAAACCCGATAGAGAAGAAACCTTCGCGGACAGAAATTCTTGAAAACTTTGTTACAGCTTATACTATTAATCAGAATATTACTTTCACAAAAGATGATATTGATGCGCTAAATAAACTTATGAGCGTGGAACTGGATAATGATTTTATTACGGATTTGCGTACAAACCCGCACCGGCTTGAGGAAATGCAGAAAGAATTTGAGAAACAAAAGACCAAGCCGCATAAAACTTCCGAACTTTTAACTTTGAATGTAAAAGATATGCTGCCGGATTTGTCAGAAGCTTTGAAAAAACAAGGCGGACGGAAAATTGAATCAGAAGTAAAACCGCAGGTTGTTTATTACAGCGAAGGGTATGATGTGAGCACAATCTCTCTGAAAGACCAGCTTCCGGATTTATCAAAAGAAATTAATAATGCGAATGCTTACCAATCAAGGCCTTCTGATGAAATACAGCTTGCAGAGTCAGGATATGATGTCGCTAAAATGTCAGTATCAGGTGAACTTGCAGACTTAGAAGATATGCTTAAAAACCCGGATAAGTATGATTCACCAAAAGAAGAAAATTTCCAGGCTGATGAAGAAACTCTATTAAAAAATATTACCAATGTTACATTCAAACCTTTCTATGACGGAAGCGAAGAATTTGAAATTATTAATGATTTTGATGAATCAAATGCCCCGACTGTTTCCGATATGCAGGAAGAATTTAACCAGTTTGATGAAGGGTTTGAAATTATTCGTGATGACGAAGAAATCCCGCAGGAAGAAGAACGCGAAATTAATGATTTTGAATCATTATATGATAATACATACGTAGATTTTGATAAAGGATTTCAGGAGGAAACACCTCCAATGCCGGTGATTAACCGCCCGAAAAGCACTATCAAACCGGCAAGAAATGAAGATACTGACAAACTGCTCGAGTTTATCGAAGAGAAACGCAAAGCACGCAAGACAAACGTCGAACAGGGTAAAAAAGAAGAGAATAACAATGCAAAGCCGGAAATAAAAGAAGAACACATTCCTTCTAAACCTGAACCTGTATGTATTGTAGACGGAGAAAAATACGAAATTCTTGATAGTTCTGAATTCTCACGCAAAACGGGATGTTATCTTGCTAAAAAAGCAGGAGAATTCTTTGTTATAGGATATACAGGGAATAATGTGTTTATAATCAAGCATTATGATGATTTAAAAACAGAAAAAATACAGGCAAGATTAAGCGAAAAACTGGATGACGGAACTTCAAGATATATTGTAAAAGCTGGAACTCATAAATTTATTTTAAATGTCGGCTTAAATAGCATTAAATACGTAATGGATTTATGCTGATTGTTATCGAGACTCATTTATGATATCTTAGAAAAATAATCGAGGAGTATGATATGGATAAAAATGTTATTTGTATAAAATGGGGAACAAAATTCGGCCCCGAATACGTTAATAAACTTTATAAAATGGTAGAAAAAAATTTAACCATTCCGCACAGATTTGTCTGTTTTACTGATAACGCGGAAGGCATCGTTGAAGGGGTTGAAATAAGACCGCTTCCGGAATTAGATGACGCGGGAATTCCTGATAGAATGTGGAAAAAACTGGGTTTATTTGCAAACCCGCTTGCTGATTTAAAAGGTACAGCGCTGTTTTTAGATTTGGATATTATTATAAGAAGCTCGCTTGACCCGTTTTTTGAAGTTGAAGGAAGTTTTCTAATCTCAAAAGATTATGATTATCCGCATGATATTGTCGGAAACTCTTCTGTTTACCGGTTTGAGATTGGAAAACACGCTGATATTATTGAACATTTTTATCAGGAAGGCAAAGACATAAGAAAAAGATATAAAAATGAACAGGTATTTTTGTCATATGAAATGGACAGAAAAGGACTGTTAAAATACTGGCCTAAGGATTGGGTCGTAAGCTTTAAGCGCCAGTGTCTCCACAAATTTCCGCTATGCTGGTTTAAGACACCGCGTGACCCTGAAGAGGCTAAAATCTTAATCTTCCACGGCCGTCCGACTCCGGAAGAAGCCTACCGCGGATATTTTGGAAAAGGCGGGTTCAGATATATTAAACCTACAAAATGGCTTGATAAATACTGGAAATAATTACCAGAATGCTTTAGGCATCATGCGTTTGTACGTCCAGATTTCAACTCCGTCATAGGTTAGATTAAAGTTTGAAGCAAGCTTTTCGTCAACACCGATTGCGCGGATAGGAAGATTTATTTTTTCGCAGGCTTCCTTTAATTTGTTATAACCGTTTATAATATCATCTTTTGTAGTCTCATCTCCAAAATGGGTATTAGAAATAACGCCGGTAAACTTTTTCCACGGACGTTTTTCAATCCCTTCGGAAAAAGTTACGTATTCAATAATATTATCAACCGTTGAAGTTTCAAATTTAGCAGTATTGACTACAAGATAAATTTCAAGATTTTCTTCTTTATCAATATTATTCAAAATATCAAGAATATCCAGTCCGCCTGCACCATAACCGACATCAATAATTATATCGCCCTCTTTAGCAAGACAATTTGTCTGTGCCGGAGTTACATAGCTTGCAGCCTCACCGAGTCCGAAATTATCCGGCTGGGTTATAACATTTATACCCATATCTTCAAGCTCATGCGCAATCGGACGCAGAGTATAAGCAGGCTCAACCGTATCTAAATCAACAAGAGTAATCCTCTTATTCAAAACTGCATACTGCCTTGCACGATTAAGCGCCGTTTCTGATTTCCCGCTTGCATAAGCCCCCGCATAAACTTCTACAACTCTCTTCATTCTTCACCTTTAAACATTTGTTCCACTTCATCCGCAGCAAGCTGAATTTCACCAACTTTTTTCTTATCTGTCGGAATAATAAATGTAATCTTGCCGGCTTCTGCTTTTTTATCTTTTTTCAGAATATTAATTAATTTTTCTGCAGGATATTTGATTTCGAGCGGTTCAAAGCCGTATTTTTCCAGAAGCTCCATTGAAAGCCTGTAGTAAGAATACGTAATATATTGTTTTTCATAAGCCCATTGAATAATAAAAAACATTCCGTAAACTACAGCTTCACCATGAGTGTATTTTTTGTATTTTGTAATTGTTTCTAATGCATGCGCTAAAGTATGCCCGAAATTAAGTATTTTTCTCAACCCGCCTTCTTTTTCATCCTGATTTACAACTGCTATTTTTAAATTGAGACAGTATTCAATCATTCTGATTATTGTAATAGGCTCCTTTTCCAGAATTTTATCGCAGCCGAGAGTCAGGAATTCAAATAGGTATAACGGATTAGGGTATTTACAGCTTTCCTCAATAAACGCATATTTTAATACTTCGCCTAAACCTGACATATACTGCCTGTCATCTAAGGTTTCAAGAAAATTTATATTAATAAAAACAGCTTTTGGCTGATAAAAAGAGCCGATAATATTTTTAGCTTCCCTTAAATCAATTGCGGTTTTTCCGCCTACAGAAGAGTCTACCGCGGAAAGAAGCGTTGTCGGAATTTGTATAAAATCAATCCCTCTCATATAAGTAGACGCCGCAAATCCTGCCAAATCCCCGACGACTCCGCCCCCTGCGGCTATTATAACATCTTTTCTTGTCAAACCCCGCTGGACAGCACGCTCTATAATCTTGAGGTAATTTTTAATATTTTTTTCCCGCTCGCCGTCTTTTAAAATAAAAATCTCTTCCTCATCAAAATCCAAATCATCTCTATACAGGTCGTAAACCTTTTTAGAGATTACAACAAGGCGCTTTTGCCCCTCTGTAATTTTAGCAATTTCCCGATTAAGTTTTTCAAAACTCTCATCCGAAATTTCTATATTATACTTTTTTTCGTCACTGATTTTAACTTTGAGAATTTGTTTCATCTAAAATAAACCTTACAATTTCATCTTCGCTCAATCTGCTTGTATCGATTGTATAATGCGCTTTTTTGTAATTTTCTTCCCGCCTTAAAAGCATATCTTCCAGAATTTTTTTCTGATTATCTTTCATAAGCAAAGGTCTTGTTGTATCATTAGTTATTCTATCATATAAAATCTCAATATCTGTTTTAAGATAAAAAACTTTACCGAAATTCAAAAGCACAACTCTGTTGTCAGGGTTTTGGAATGCTCCTCCGCCTGTTGAAATTATTTTATTCTTTCCCGTACAAATCATTTTGATTGTATCGTATTCAAGTTTCCTGAAATAATCCTCGGAAAATTCTTCAAAAATCTTACTTATAGCCTTGCCTTCCGTCTTTTCAATAAGACTGTCCACATCTATATGAATATAATCGGCTAAGTTTTCGGCAAGCCTGGCGCCGATTGTTGTTTTTCCGCATGCCGGCATGCCGACAAGAATAATATTAGAGCCCATAATGCTCCTTCATCTCGACAAAATTATCACCGCCTATTTTTGTAAGAAGCTCATCTGCAAGAATTATTGCGACTCTCGCTTCTGCCACAACCGCGCAAGCAGGAACCGCGCAGGTATCAGAGCGTTCAAAATGCGCACTTGCCGGTTTCATATCCTTAATATCAACCGTAGCAAGCGCCTTCCGCATTGTAGGAATAGCTTTCATCGTACCTTTAATAACAAGCGCTTCGCCGTTTGTCATACCGCCCTCGAGTCCGCCGGCATTATTAGTCTGGCGGTAGATTGTTTTGTTTTTCACAAAAATCTCATCATGCATCTGTGAGCCTCTTAAAGACGCTGCTTCAACTCCTGCACCGATTTCAACGGCTTTAACTGCAGGAATACTCATAACAGCCTGCGCTAAGCGCCCGTCTAAAGTCCTGTCCCAGTGTACATACGAACCTAAGCCGACAGGGAGATTCCCGAATATAACCTCAAACTTTCCGCCTAAAGTATCACCCGCTTGAGCTGCTTCATCAATTGCATTTCGCATTCTATCCGCAGTTAAATCATCCGCGCATCTCACATCCGATTGCTCGGCTTTTTCTTTTATCAAAGTATAAGTCTTAGGGTAAAAATCCAGTTTTACATTTCCAATCTGTATTACATGTGAAAACCCCATAATACCAAATTCTTTAAGAATTTGTTTGGCAACAGAGCCTACTGCCACCTCTATTGCGGTTTTTCTTGCGCTTGAACGCTCAAGCACATCTCTTAAATCAGTAAAATTATATTTAACCGAACCCGCATAATCAGCATGTCCCGGGCGGATTTTTGTAAATGCTTTTGCTTCTATCTTCTTTATAGTTTCCTCTGCCGGATATTCCTGATACTCGGTATTCATAACATCCTGCCAGTTTTCGTAATCCTTATTTTTAATTTCAAGACAAATCGGGGCGCCGGTTGATTTACCGAACCTCACGCCGGATTTAATCTCAACAGTGTCTTTTTCAATCTTCATCCTGCCGCCCCGACCATAGCCTACTTGCCGGCGGGCTAAATCTTCATTGATTACAGAAGCTTTTATTCTTATTCCTGCAGGTATTCCTTCTATTATTGCGTTAAGGCATTTACCGTGGCTTTCGCCTGATGTTAAAAATCTGAATCTGTTCATGCCAATATTATATAATAAAAAAAGCACTCCGGTTAGAGTGCTTTTTTTAAACTATAAATCTGACCAGCTCGGATATTGCTTGATATCGTGGTGATATCTCTGCTCGCTGTCCTGCGACGGGTCAAGGTATGAATAGCAGTTTTTCAAAAACCTTACAAACTTGTTATTACTTGTTTTTGTTTGATAAAGAGGTTCTGCCGGTTTTCCGTCTATTCTGTTTTTAATAATATAGACTTCTTCTGCTGCAGCTTCTGAATATCCGCCATTGATCATGTACTCCGGATCTGTAACTTGCTGCGGAGTTACTTCTGCGTGAGCGCTTAAGCACAACACTGAAAATAAAGCCAATACTAATAATAAATTTCTTCTCATAACACCCATTCTTATTTAACTGAACTATATGATTCCATTATAATATTTTCTAAAGAATTAATCAAGTCACTTTCAGGAACCCTTGCAATAA
>CALVEE010000141.1 GCA_944326495.1 Candidatus Gastranaerophilales bacterium
TCAAAAAATACAGACTTGATAAAGAACAGTATTTCAATAATATTAAAACAAATCCCGATTGGGAGCCGGAGTTATTCAGATTTAAGGATGAATTGGAAGTAAAGCTTAAAAAAGGTGATACCAGAACGAAAACCCTTGTCGGAAATATTGAATCACACGCAAAGAAAATTGAACAGGCGCGCGAACTGTGGGAGTTTTATGAACTGTATCAATCCAAAATGGACACAAATCATTATATCGACTATAACGATATGATTAACTGTGTTTTGGAGAAATTCGAAACATCTCCCGCATTTCTTGATAAAGCCGCAAATAAGTATGAATACCTTCTGGTAGATGAATATCAAGACACAAACCAATCCCAGAACGAAATTGTTTTTAATCTAACTCATGCACTCAAAAGTGAAAATGTTTTTGTAGTCGGGGATGATGATCAGATTATATACTCTTTTCAAGGTGCAAAACTCGATACTATAGAAAAATTCTTGGAAGAATTCCCCGATACAAAAGTTATTTGTCTTGAAGATAACATGCGCTCTACCCAAGCTGTTCTTGATACAGCAAGAGAAATTGCCAGACAGGATATGAGAAGGCTCGAAGATAATCCTAAATTTGAACAGTATCAAATCAGTAAAAATCTAAAGGCAAAAAATGACAAATTGTTCGATAAAAATAAACCTGTAAGATGTTTTAAATACGCGGATATAATGCAGGAATATACTGAAATCGTTAAAGAGATAGAAGAGCTTGTTAATTCTGACGAATGTCCGAAAGATACAGAAGGTAATAAGAAACTCTCTGAAATTGCGGTTCTTACAAGAACAAACGACGAATTAAGCGAATTTGCAGAAATGCTAAAAGCCCGAAATATTCCGTTTGAACTCAAAGACGGCAAAAGTATTTTTTCTATTTCAGCAGTGAATATTCTTTTTTACTACATGCAGATGCTTGTAAATCCTGAACTTCATGCGTTCAGGATATTCCAACTTCTTCTTGCAAAACCTTTCAGCATAAATCCTAAAGATTATTTGAAACTTTACGAAAATATTTCCAAATACAAAACTTTTATTGATGCAATAAGGGTAATTCCGGAGGATGAATTTATTGAACCCGAAAAAATCAAAAAATTTATAGAAACTTATGATTATTTATCAATTTATAAAACAAAAGAAAATATTAAAAATACCGTTCTTGAAATCGGCTCTAAAACGGGTATTTTTAACTATTATTTAAATACGGAATTAAATCAGGCTGAAAATATCATGGGACTTAAGAGGCTTATTGACGAGGCTTCAGCATATTCGGATATTTATAAGTCCGGATTTTTGGAAGAATTTACGGAATATTTAAAAATTTTATCAGAGGACGGCATTCCGGTTTTAACGGAAAAAGCGCCTGTTGCGATGAATGCGGTTCAACTATGCACTTATTATTCGGCAAAAGGCAGGGAATTTGAATATGTTTATATGCCGACGCTTAATTCGGACAGGTGGGAAAGCGACAAGAAAACGTTGAAAGCTGAAATTCCAATTGATAAATCCGAATTTAAACCGAAAGAAGAGCTTGATGAATTAAAGGTTTCGGACAGAATAAAGGTAATGTATGTCGGCATGACAAGAGCGAAGCATACTTTAAGGCTTTCTTACGTTCAAGCAATAAACGGAAAAGCTAAAAAGCCGAGCAGGTTTATTGCAAATATTCAAGATATTCTTGAAAAAGAGCCGGAACCTTTTATTTATACGGAACCTGGTTTTTATTATGTTGCAAAACAGGCTTTAACAAAAAGAGATTATGACTACAGAAAAGATTTTTGTGCGCTTGTTGATACAAAACTTGCAGACAGAGCATTTTCTCCTACCGCAATAAACCAGTATTTGAAATGCCCTCGTGAATATTTATACGAAAAAATTCTTGAGCTGCAGGGCAAAGACGGTAATCCAGATGCTCTCAGCTACGGCTTAGCAATCCATGAAGCGTGTGAATATTTGATAAAATATGCAAAAGAAAACGGAGAATATCCTTCAAAAGATGCATTTGCTGATGTTTTCACAAATAAGTTAAATGAACTTCCTCTATCGAATTTTAATCAGAGGGCAAATTTGGAAGGCAGAGGCGAAAACGCATTAAGGGAATATTATCACCAAATAACCTCAACTCCGATAAACCTGCTTTATGAAGTTGAAAAGAAAATTTCTTTTGAACTCGACGGAATAAAGTTCTGCGGAATTATTGACAGAATCGACAAAAATGAGGACGGAAGTTTTACTATTTACGATTACAAGACTGGAAACGCAAAAAAAGGTATAGAACCGGAGGGCGAGCATGAAGATTACTATAACCAAATGGCTCTGTATAAATACTTTTTTGAGCAATCGGAGGGAGAAAAAGTCTCTAAGACAACATTCATTTATCCCGAAGATTATACAAAAAATTTGGATTTAATACTCACACAAGATGATTGCGAACAGGTTGTTGAAAAGTTTAAAGCTGCAATATCTTCAATCCGTAATTACGACTTTGAACCGTCACATAATGAAGAGGCTTGCAAATATTGCGCATACAGAGACTTTTGCGAAATGGAAATTGTGTAATATTTTTATTTTTTTGGGTTGGATAAAATCCGGAGTAGTAAGGTAGGGTGGGCAACGTTGCGTTAAATAATAAATTATTGCTTTTTATTTTGCATAACGTGCCCACCAAAAACTTAAATCAAAACATTAATCGGTGGGCACGCTATATACAAAATAATTAAAA
>CALVEE010000142.1 GCA_944326495.1 Candidatus Gastranaerophilales bacterium
CACTGGCATGATTTGGATAAATTGATTAAAATTATTCAGCAGCTTGCTGATAATGGAAATACTATTTTAATCATTGAGCATAATCTTGATTTAATAAAAATTGCTGATTATCTGATTGATTTGGGGCCGGAAGGCGGAGAATTCGGCGGGGAAGTAATTGCCTGCGGAACCCCAAGAGAAGTTGCCTGCAATAAAAAATCTTACACCGGACAATATTTGAAACAATTCTTTGGATAAAAGTTTAAAAATAACTGCAAATTTTAATCTGTCGTTAAAACTTTTTTATTACGGCAGGCTAAAATTCTTCGTACTACTAACAAGTCTTGCGCCGCGAGCGTGTTATGCGTCAGCATAACGATAGCGAGCGAAAAGTGCAGGCATTGCCTGCAACAGCCATTCAACCACACGCCCGTAAGGGTGTAGAAAACAATTGCGTATTTTCTCTTTCTTTTGGTCTCTTTTCTTTCTCTTTTTATTCGCAACAAAAGAGAAAGAAAAGGACAAGAAAAATGTTCCTGTTTGAATATAGAACAGTAGGTCAGGCAGTGCCTGACATTAACTCTTGCTCAACAATAACTTATAATTATATTATCTAAACAAACTGCTCTTTTAAAATTCATTTTATAATTTTTTATTTGTCTGTATTGACTGCCCCCTCACCGCATCCGTAGTTTTCGGCACGGCCTCAAACACGGCTGCTCCTCTCCCGTAGGGCGAGGAAAGCGTACTTTTTGTTATTGGAACGCTTAAAATAAATCAAGGCCGACAAAATTCCTCGCCCTGCGGGAGAGGATAGAATTTCAATACGAAACGTCAGTTGAGTATTAGAAATTCTTGGTGAGGCGGCAGCCCCGTTAGGGGAATATTGAAGATAAAGTTTTCAAATTTATATCTTTCCGTTTTTTGTTTTTTTTTTGCAGGCTAACATAGCCCCCTTCACCGCATCCGTAGTTTTCGGCACGGCCTCAAACACGGCTGCTCCTCTCCTGTTAGGACACTGCAGTCCGGTAAAAAAAAAGAAATAAAAAGCAAGACGTACCAAATAAAAGATATTACTAGTATAATAAAGTTAACCGGATAATAAAATAAAAAGTTGTCTTGTAAGTTTTTTGTCATACTGAAAGCGTAGAAAATCGGGAGTAAATGAATTGAAAGAGTAAGTAATATTTCACTCCGATTTTCAAGCTGTTCAGGATTTTACAAATTGAAAGTTTTTTAATTTTTTGTTGGTAAGATGCTGAGAGACGCGCCGCAAAAATACTTATTTCAAAGAATTTCTCTTATATTCAAGCTGTTTTTGTATACATAACTGAGAAATCGTATCAACTGCACTTTCAGGAAGTCCAACAAAATTAAACGACGCTTTCAATATTTCATCTTCTTTATCATAACGTACAAATCGGGCTTTTGCCTTTACTCCCTTAGGTCTGAAAAGCATATCAATAACAACATTTTCGGGTATATCAATTTTATCATTAAGTATTAGCCTAACTCCGCTTGCAGAAATATCATGAATCTTGCATGGCACTACTTTTCCTTCAAAAGACAAAAGAGCATCCTCGTTTATTTTTACTCTGAAATATTCTCTGTTTTGCTGATATTCAAGCCCTTGCGGAGTTTTTAGTACAAAAAGTATATATGGATCCTCAAAATTCACATATTTTAATTCGGTATTAGTCCTGTATAATCCATTATCACAAACAAAACTCAACGTAACATCCTGTGGAGCATTAACTTTTAACCCATCTTCAAACTTAGCACAAGCAATGATTTCCCTCTCTCCCATATGTCTGATAGCACACTTTGCACAACAGGGCGAACCTGATGTATTCTTATAAAGCAGTTTTATGTAATTTATATCATCCAGATTTAAATTGAATTTCATTTGACCTTCTTATAACTTCCGTTTTCTAATTTATATATACCGATTTTTTTGCCCTTGTCACTATATTGAACAATGGTTCCATTTCTTTTTTTCTTAAAAGTTCCGGAAGGCAAATTTTTCTTTGGAATCACAGCAAATGCCGGAAGTGAAAAACATATTATAATAAATATTGCAATAAGTTTCTTCATACTTGTATTATACCAGATTTTGCGTCAAAATAATAATTATGAAAGGTATAATTTTCGATTTTAACGGTACACTATTCTGGGATTCAAAACTGCATTATGATGCTTGGCGTGAGTTTTCAAAAGAATTACGCGGATATGAGTTTACTGATGAAGAAATGCGCGATAATATGTTCGGTCATACAAATTCCGACATAATTGAATATGCAATTGGCAGAAAGCCTTCTTTTGAGATGGTAGAAAAATATGCTGAAGAAAAAGAAGCATTGTATAGAAAAAGGTGCCTTTTAGATAAAGAGAATTTTAAACTCGCCCCTGGCGCAATAGAGTTTTTAGATTTTCTAAAAGAACATAATATCCCGCGCACAATCGCTACAATGTCCGAATGGTGTAATGTTGAATTTTATATTAGGGAATTTGAACTAGAACAATGGTTTGATATTGATAAAATAGTTTATTCAGACGGCAGTATTCCAGGGAAACCCGCTCCGGATATTTTCCTCATAGCAGCTGAAAAAATCGACCTTCTTCCAAGAGACTGCCTTGTAATAGAAGATGCTATTGCAGGGATTAAATCTGCTAAAGCAGCCGGAATTGGCAAAATCTATGCAATCGCATCAATGGAACCGGATGAATTTTATCAAAATATTAATGGAGTAGATAAAATTATTCACAACTTTGATGAAATCGACCGTAACATATTTACTTCCTATGCTTTAGGCTCTTTGTGAGCAATTTTATTCCAAAGCCAAGCGCATCCTTTTCCGATTCCTGTAATAACTGTAGGAAGCATCATTCCGGCAGCATAGCCTAAACCGATTCCGGCTCCGACAGCCATAGGGTTACTTACGCATCCAAAACCGTAACCGAAACATCCGGGCGAAAATACTCTAAACCCTCCAAAACCGCAAGGTCTGCAAAATCTTGGTGTATTCATAAATATAGTACAATTCGATACTCCGTAAAACATTATTCAATTAATCCTCATTTTTCTTCCTGTATATATAAAGTATTATAATAAGAAATAATTGATATATTGTTTACAATTTGTTACATTGGTTATAGAAAAAAGGCGGAAACGAAGTTTCCGCCCTTTTTCTTTTAAATAATTAATTTTTTGTTTATTTTTTAAGGTTTGAATAAAATCAGTGGTTTAATGATATTAGTGAATAGTGACTAGTGATTAGTGACTGGAAAAATAAAACTTCTATTCACTGCTCACTATTCACTACTCACTAATAAAACAAAAGGAGATATAAATTATGGCTAAAACAATAGGTATTGACTTAGGTACAACAAACTCGGTTGTAGCGGTTATGGAAGGCGGTAAGCCTACTGTTATTGCTAACGCAGAAGGTATGAGAACAACTCCTTCTATCGTTGGTTTTACAAAGACAGGCGAAAGATTGGTCGGACAGTTAGCAAAAAGACAGGCGATTTTGAACCCGGATAGAACAATTGCTTCTATTAAAAGACATATGGGTGAAGATTATAAGAAGAATATTGACGGAAAAGACTATACTCCGCAAGAAATTTCTGCGA
>CALVEE010000143.1 GCA_944326495.1 Candidatus Gastranaerophilales bacterium
GAAAAAAGACCTTTCTTTAAACGAAAACTTTGCTGAAATGGGTTTAGGCTGGTTATCAAGAGAAGATAAACTTGAATACACTCAAAAAGCTAAATCAGTAACTGTAAAATTAAGATAGTAACTGAAAGAAAGTTTAAAGAAAAACCTCTCTATTTTAGAGGGGTTTTTTCTTGTCTAACAGTAGGCGATAATCCTTTTATAGCAAAAGGTTTAGCAAAATAAACCGCACTTATAATACCTAAGACGGCGCCTAAAACATTCAAAGAAGTTCTTACGCCTTTCCATTTAGCCGGCAGGAAATTAGAGATAGAAAGCAAACCGCTTCCTGCCATCAAATAAATATACGCCTTAAAAATTCCTCTCGGAACTGCAACACAATCCTGAACATCACGCGGATTTTTTACGTTATCTGCAATAACATCTATAAACTCACGCTTTTTAGGTTTTTCATTATTATAAAAATTCGGTCTTGTTTGTACTTTTGAAACATTCATAACATTTATATTAAATCCGATAAAATTTTTTTTTGCTATAGAATTTCTTTTTTCTTTTCCTGAAAAAGTTTAAATAGTTTACTCATGCGGATAAAATCATGCCTTGCCAGCTGATAGAATTGTTTTAGCGAGTTTTCATCCAGAACTTTCTCCAGCATTTTTATTAATATTTCTTCTCTTTTTTTAAGAAAAACCGTTTTAAATTTATCTTCTGTGAAAATTTCATTCCAATTATTTAATTCTTCTAAAGATTCAGATTTGTTTATAAGCGTCAAGACATCTTTTTGTTTTTCTATTTCTTTAGACAGAATTTCAAATATTAATTTAGGAAACTTCTTTTTTTGGAATCTGTCTTTCAGCCGTTCCAGTTCTTCAATAGTATCACATTCACCATAAATAAAATCAAAAGTGTTGTATCCTCCGGTATCTGATATTCTAAAACTTGCCTGCCCGAAATCTGTTGCATCAAGAATACCGGATTTCATTTGCTTTTCAACTTCTTTATTAGGAATTTGAAAGACCTGTCCTTTATAACCTGTAATTTCCGGAAACCTGCTAATTCCATAAAATACATTAATAACTGCCTGCGGATTATTTTGCTTGATAAGTTGAAACATATTTTTCATATTAGGCTCTTGTTCGCGATAAAAGCTGTAGTCACCCGGAATAATACAGGCATTAGTAAATCCTTCCGGCATAAGAGTTTTAATCATAAAGTCCAATTTTTTAACTTTTGTGTTTGGTGCAGCATGGTACATAGCATGTGTTTTGGTTTTATCATTATACAAATACATAACCGCGCAATCATGAACAAATGATGTAGAAACCGGTCTGTTAGCATATGTTTTTAAAAAACTATCCGCATATCCGTCCTTGTTTGTAGATAATCCGCACAGCTTAAGTTTAAGCATTTTAGCTAAATTTTTCGGAGCAATACTTTTCCAAAAATCGGGGAGCATAAAAGCACCTTCACATTTAGTTCCGGCAAAAGCAACCGGCAGAATATCTTTAATTTCATTTATGGATTCCTGCAAAGGTATATTATTATTTTTTACAAAAAAATCTTTTGCTAATGTTGATTTAAGTCTGTTTTTCCGGAAAACAGGCTTATTATATACAGGCTGATAATTATTTATTTTTATAACTTGCATATAAAAATTAAAACCCGCACAAAAAAAAATTTGCGGTAATAAAAGTTTGTGTTAGAATAGACATGTAATTGACAAAAGAATACTTTTGGGTGCGTGGCGCAGTTGACTCTGCCGAAAAAAATCCGAACCGTTGAGGATTTTTTGAGAGGAAGCGAACACGAAAGTGTTCCCGCTAGCAACTGCGGGACAAAGGTTTGACAAAAGAATATTTTATGGGTGCGTGGCGCAGTTGGTAGCGCAGTTGACTCTTAATCAATTGGTCGTGGGTTCGAGTCCCACCACACCCACCATTTATAAAAGAGGGCTTTAACCCTCTTTTTTTAGTCTATTTCTTTCTGATTGTATAATTTCACCTAGTTTTTTATTTAACAGAGCCAATTTTTCATCATAATGATATTCTGACAAGTCATAATTTTTGTTCTGAAATTTTAAATGGTCAGCTTTTTCAATATGTTTATCAATACCGTGTTCTGCCTGATGTACATTTCTTTCATCCAAAAGACTGTATCTGAAAAATTGTAAGATATTAATTTTTTCTTCAGCCTTTTTTCTTTGCAGATATTTGTCAAGATTTTTTGGATTTAGAGTCTGTTTTTCAGCAATATTATTCATATAAAACTCTCCGGCTTCTTTTGTATTATACCCCTTATTATTCATGATAATTTTTCTGGCTAAGAATTTCGGGTTAAAAATTTCATTAAAAAATCTTTGTGTTGTTTTTAAAAACAATTGTGCAGAGCTTTTATGAATATTTTCAAACCAATATGTAACAGGAAGAGCGAACGCATATCCTCTTATTTTATTTTGTGCACCCAGTAGCGGAGTCATTTTTGCTTTTTTAGGACTGCCGGATTCAAAAATTTCAATTCCGGGCTTAAAACCGCTTGTTTCTTTGAGAATTCTTTTAAAAACTGACTGTTTAATTTCTCTGTTAACAAATTTATCTTGAAGATTATCATAAAATCTCAAGTTGAGTAAACGCGCTTTCTGGAGTCTTTGTTCCGTCGTACCCTTTGACATTGACAAAGGTAAAAATACTTTGCTTTTATTTATACTTAATTTCACCATACTATTTATAAAACCCGTAAAAATTTTTTTTGCTAGCTTTACACTGTCGTTCATAATAAATTTTAGAAAATTAAAAATGCTAATCTTTAGCTATATTTTCTTCTACGGAATTAATATAACAGTCCGGAAAAAAATATATTATCATAGAGCAAAATGTAATCAATAATTAATATCTTCTCCTCCTAATCTACTTCTGCCATGGTATAAGAGATCATCTAAAACTCAAGGAGGGGGAAGGCAGTTGGACATACTTGCTAAACCCTCGCCCTACGTGAGAGGATAGAATTTCAATACGAAACGTAAGTTGAGTATTAGAAATTCTTGGTGAGGTGGCAGACCCGTTAGGGGTATATTGAAGATATAGTTTTCATATTCATATCTTTTCGGTTTTTATTTTTTTCTACAGGATAAGATTGCCCCCTCACCGCATCCGTAGTTTTCGGCGCAGTCTCAAACACGGCTGCTCCTCTCCCGCAGGGCGAGGAAAACGTACTTTTTGTTTTCATTTGAACACTTATAATAAATAAAAAGTAGTATGAAGGTTACACCACGATTAATTGAAAAAATATTGTGGAATGAGCCTCGCACTGTTGTTATTAGAATGTATTTTGTTATAGATAAAATCCTAAATTTATCATATAATCAGAGTTATGTATGAAGATGCTGTAAAACTTTTAACAAGCAGGGGAAAATTTTATATAGACTTAAGTCTGGATAGGATTAGAGAAGCTTTGAAAATTTTTTCTAATCCCCAGGATAATTTGAAATGTATCCATGTTGCAGGAACCAACGGCAAAGGCTCTGTCTGTGCCATTCTGGATTCTATTCTCCGTGCAGCAGGTTACAAAACCGGATTATATACCAGTCCGCATATTTGGGAATATACGGAAAGGATTAAGATTTGCGGGGCAGAGATTTCGAAAGCTGATTTTGAAAGATATGTTCAGGAGGTTTGTGACTGCGGAGTACACCTTACGGAATTTGAGATACTTACGGTTGTTATGTTTTTGTATTTTAAACGCAGTAATGTCGATATCGTTATCTTAGAAACAGGACTCGGCGGCAGATTTGATGCGACAAATGTTATTAAAACAAATCTCTGCTCAATAATTACACAAATCGATTTAGACCATACAGAAAGATTAGGGAATACAAAAGATAAGATTGCATTTGAAAAAGCCGGAATTATTAAAAAAGGCGCGCCTGTGATTACATCAATGGGATATGAGGCAATAAAAGACAGGGCAGACGAGCTGGGTTCTCTTTTTATTCTTACAACACCTTATGTTAAACCTGAATTCATAGAAGCTCTTTCCCTGAAAGGTCTGCACCAGGTTGACAATCTAGCCCTTGCAATAAATGCGATTAATTATCTGTTCAAAGATATTCCGGATGAGACGATCATTGAGGGCTTAAGAAAAGTTAAGAACCCGTGCAGATTTCAATACTTTGACACACAAAATCTGATAGTGGATGCGTCGCACAACCCCAATGGAATAGAGGCTTTAAGGAATAATCTGGATTATTATTTCCCCTTGGATAAACGGCGGTTTGTTTTTGGATGTCTAAAAAACAAGGATTACGAAAAAATGATGAAGATTTTATTCCGCGAAGGCGATGAGGTTTATCTCAATGAATTTGATTATCCAAATGCCTGTGACTATAAGACTTTACAGAAAAGCTGTCCGGTAAAAGCCTGCAAGTACACAAATCAAGACCTAACTAATGACAAGTTAAATATTATATGCGGTTCTTTTTATATGATAAGTAATCTGAAATGGCTGAAGAGAAATTCATAGTTAATCTGAGGAATAACTATATTAAAAGAATGCCTGCTAAATTTTTCAAGGTAATAGCTAAAAAAGCCCGGCTTATTTAGAGTTCTGTATTTATTTCCTTATTTTTACCCCCTTGTTTTACCCCTTGTTTTACCCCCTGTATTTAAAACCCCTTGTGATATTTATTTTTGTATTATATAATTAAATCAAATAATTAAGAGGAGAGGTGAAGTTAATGGAAACATTGAACAAAAATGAAGGTTTGATTACACAAATTATCGGGCCTGTAATCGACGTTGAATTTCAACAGGGTGAATTACCTGAAATTTATACGGCATTAAATATTACCTGCGATGACGGGCATGTGGTTGTTGCAGAAGTTCAGCAAATGCTGGGTTCAAATAGAGTCAGAACCGTTGCTATGTCATCTACAGACGGCTTAAAAAGAGGGATGAAAGTTATTAATACCAACGAACCGATTAAAATCCCTGTAGGCAAGCCGATTTTAGGAAGAATTTTGAACGTAATCGGAGAGCCTGTTGATAAGATGGGGCCTATTGAAACAGAAAATTACCTTCCTATCCACAGAGAATCACCGCGGTTAGTTGACCAGAATACAGATATCGAAATCTTAGAAACAGGTATTAAGGCAATCGACTTAATCCAGCCGTATCAAAAGGGCGGTAAGATTGGCTTATTCGGCGGTGCAGGCGTTGGTAAAACAGTTCTTATTATGGAATTAATCCACAATATCGCTTCCGAACATTCCGGCGTATCAGTATTCGGCGGTGTGGGCGAAAGAACACGTGAAGGAAACGACCTCTGGAATGAAATGAAAGAATCAGGCGTTATCGATAAAGTTGCACTGATTTACGGGCAGATGAACGAACCGCCGGGAGCAAGAATGAGAGTTGGGCTTTCTGCTCTTACTGCTGCTGAATATTTTAGAGATTTTTCTAAACAGGACGTATTATTGTTTATTGATAACATATTCAGATTTACTCAAGCAGGTTCTGAAGTATCAGCACTATTAGGCCGTATGCCTTCTGCAGTTGGTTATCAGCCGACTTTAGGTACTGAAATGGGTGAATTACAGGAAAGAATTACATCTACTAAAGACGGTTCTATTACATCAGTTCAAGCAATTTACGTACCGGCAGACGACTTGACTGACCCTGCTCCTGCTACAACATTCTCACACTTGGATGCTTCTACTGTACTTTCAAGACAGATTGCGTCTCTGGGTATTTATCCGGCAGTTGATCCGCTGGCTTCAAGCTCAAGGGTACTTGACCCGAATATTATCGGTGAAGAACACTATGACGTTACAAGAAAAGTGCTTGAAATCCTGCAAAAATATAAAGAACTTCAAGATATTATTGCAATCTTAGGTATGGATGAATTATCTGATGAAGATAAAGAAACCGTAAACAGAGCAAGAAAAATTCAAAGATTTTTATCACAGCCGTTCTTTGTAGCTGAACAATTCTCGGGTATCCCTGGAAAATACGTTAAGCTTGAAGATACCATAAGAGGATTTAAGGAAATCATTGAAGGTAAACACGATGATTTGCCGGAACAAGCTTTCTATATGGTCGGTACGATTGAAGAAGCTGTAGAAAAAGCAAAAACGTTACAGTAGGTTGAGAGGTTTGGAAGTTTAGGAGTTTAGGAGAAGTTAAAAAGATATATAGAATATTCTGAGCGTAAGCGAAAATAAATTCTTCTAAACTTCTAAACCCACTCATGAGGTTCAAATGAAACTAAAAATTATAACACACGAAAGAATTGTATTTGAAGGCGAAGTTGATGAGCTTGTAATTCATACAAA
>CALVEE010000144.1 GCA_944326495.1 Candidatus Gastranaerophilales bacterium
ATATTTCGAAACGATATTATATGGTTTTATAAATAATTTTTCAAAAATTTTTTTTAAAAAATTTTTCTTTTTTAATTTTTTTATATTTTTATTTATAAAAAAACTCATCAGAGCTTTTGTATTATACACGATTCCGTAACACACATCCAGAACTATTAGGTTTTCTTCATTGCTTGTTATTTTAGATGGAATTACAAACTTTTCCCAGGCTTCTGTTAATGCGCCGTATTTCGAATGAAAAACATCCTTATCGGCGTATGAATAAAGGCCTATAGACCCGTCCTCCGTAAAATATGGTTCATAATCCCTCATAATCACTATTATAACAGTGTTTTAGGGTGAATGCAAGGAGATTTTGACTTTACAGGATAAAAAAGTATATAATTAAGTATAGACTTAAAGAGGATGGCTGTATGAAAAAAATATTAGGTTTATTTATAGTATTAGGGGTATTTATATCACCGGCTTTTGCAGCTAAATATGAGCCGGTGCCTTCAAATGTAAAATTACCGCCCAAATATACGCAGGAATATATTGACAGCATTTCCGACGAGTATAAGGATATCTCTAAAGAGCAGATTTTTCATGTTGCCCTGGATATGCTTAAAGATACGTCCGGAGAGTTTTCGCGAAAAGCGCTTTTAGGGTACAACGTTACACAATATCCGGTAAAAGTTATGTTTAAAGATTTATCAGAAATAAATCCCTCCTACTCTTCATTTGACGCTATCGGCTGGAAAAAACGTGGGAAATTGTATGTATATATTAACCCAAAACATGAATATGCACCTCCTGGGGCGCTTGCGGCACTTTTAGCTCACGAGGCTATTCATCAGGATGAATACAATTCGCTTAATGAAGAAACTTATGCCTGGACAATGGAGGCTGTTGTTTGGAATGAGATATTAAAACGTTTTCCTGAATCTAATAATCTTGATTCAGCATTGGTTACAAGAGAAAATATCCTTAAACAGCTTCTGGCAAAAGGGAATTATACTAATAAATACATAAAAAAGACCGTTTATGCTAATGAGGGTTATAAAAACCTTCCAATAAGTTCACCAGGGTTTAAAAATTAGAAAAAAACATACACCTTGGTTATTAAAGAATCTTTGTTGTATTTATTTAGCATTTAACCTGTCTCTGAGTTTATTGTGAAGCTAAAAATAATTCAAAATTTACCAGGAGGTGCCCCCCCTGGTATTAAAACATTAGTCTAAATAACAGAAATCTCTTATTCAATTTTTCAGAGAATTTTTTAAGGTTAGCCACCGTTTCAGAAGTATCTTCAACAATCTGTTTCAGCCCTTCTTTATCGCCGTCTTCGCCGTTTATTGTCTCTAAAGCGGTAGAAACCTCACACATAGTTACATTCAAATTATCAATTGATGTTTCTATTTTTGTTTTTAGGTTTTCATCCTTAGTCATTTGATTTACGGCTGTCGAAATCTCATTAAGATTATTCATAACTGCATTCAAGTCCTCTCCGAATTCTTCTGCGTCAACTGCGCCGATAATCGGAGTCAGCTGTTTTGAAAGATTATTAATAGACTCTGCCGTTTCATACATCATCGGCTTGAATTTCTCATCGCCTATAATTCCGTTAATATTTGTTGCAAGTTTATTAAAGTTATTTGAAACATCACTCATCATCCACAGAACTGCATCTATATCATTTTTAGAAGTTTCAACAAGTTTTTCGGTTTTTTCCAATGTTGTTGTAGCTTGAGCCGTCAATTCCTTGAAGTTTGTAACAGACTCTCTGATTTCTGCAATCATTGAATCGTTAAGAAGCTCATTAATAATTCTGTTGGTTTCAGTTAAGGACTCAGCTGCTTTGTACTGCCAATCCATAAAATCGGCAATTCTCATAGGCTCAACTATTGTATAAGGCGATGTCTGCTGCGGATATGGAAGAGCAGTATTATCCAGAGGAGCGATTCTTAATTTTTCAACTCCGTTTTCTTTTATAATACTACCGGTCATAAAGTGAGGTAAAATAAGCCCCGGAAGCTCTACTACATAATCAACTTTATACGCATAGCTTGTATTTATAGTATCTTTAAGTTCATCCGGAACAAGTTTTGCTGTCATAATCTGCGATTTTTTTACATTTCCGACATCATAGAATTTATCATCGAGTTTAATCTCAACCGGAGCCCCTGCCGATAACAAATCTTTATTAATAACCGGAATATAAACAGAGCGCACTTTTGGCGGAGTTATTTCCAGAAACTGTTCACCTATAAGTCCGGATTGCTGTATAGAAAGCATTGATGCCTTTGGGATAGTAATTCCGGGTTCTGTTATAACAAACTTCATCTTAACATAGCTTGAGTCACCGTTAACTACAGGCATAATTTCCTCAACCTGCCCGACTCTAAGTCCCATCATCTGCACGCCAGAACCCGGTCTTAAGCCGTTCACATCCTTAAACTGTACCTCTATTCTTTCAGCAGAAGAAAAAGAACGGCCTTTTACCCATAATACCGTAAACAGTAAAGTCGTTAAGGCTACAAGTGTTAATATTCCTACTTTAAACGATGGTGACATTTTCATATTTTATATTTCCTCATAAATTATGCATTCATTTTCATCGGCCCTTCAAGAGAAGCGTTTACAAACTGTTTTGTATAAGGTGTTCTCTCCTCTAAAAGCTCATCCGGAGTTCCTTCAAAAACTGCATGACCATTATACAACATCAAAACAGAATCAGCAGTTCTTTTTATTGTGGACATCTGGTGGGTTACAACTATTGATGCCGCATTTGTTTCGTTTTTTAGCCTTACAATATAATCCTCTATTAAAGTAGAAGATATAGGATCTAACCCCGCTGTCGGCTCATCATACAAAATTATTTTAGGCTCTGTAACAATAGCACGCGCAAAGCTTACACGTTTCTGCATACCGCCTGATAATTCAGACGGAAACTTATCCTCAATTCCGGATAAACCTACAAGCTCAAGTTTTTCTGCTACAACTTTTTCAAGCTCCGCCTTTGTATATTTTCCCCTCAAATCTTTTCTTTCCTGAAGTGCAAAAGATATGTTATCAAATACATTCAAAGAATCAAACAATGCAGAATACTGGAATACCATCGCAATATCGCCTCCGGAAGTATTAATTTCTCCGGAATCTTTTTCAATAAGTCCGCTTATGAGTTTAAGCACAGTACTTTTACCCGAGCCGCTAAAGCCTACTATAGATAATATTTTCCCATCGTCAACTTTGAATGAAATATTATCAAGAATAACTTTTTTATCAAATGATTTTACTAAATTTTTAACTTCTATTCCCATTGTTTTGCCTTTAATATTTAATAATCAGCACCCACCCTGCCCTCCCTCATAAGGGAGGGTCTACGTATTTTAATAAAAAAACATTGCCGCAAAAATTAAATCCAGAATAACTATTGCAACAAATGACCAGACAACAGCCTTTGTAGTTGCAATACCTACCCCCTTTGCCCCGTCTCTAGCTTCCATCCCGCAGGTACAGCTTATTAGCGTTATTACAAATCCGAACGCCAGAGATTTCAGAATACAAACATTAATGTCATGTATATTTAACCCGAACCAAACAGAGTCGAAATAAGCCTTATATGTAAGTCCGGAAACTAAATTAGAAGCAACAGCCCCGCCTAAAATACCAAACACGGAAGCAACAATTACAACCAGAGGCATCATAAGCGTTCCTGCAATCACACGCGGTGTAAAAAGATAATGAACGGGATTAACCTTTAAAACTCTAATCGCATCTATCTGTTCGGTTACCTTCATAGTTGCAATCTCTGATGCCATAGAAGAGCCTATCATTGAAATTATCGCAAACCCTGCCATAATAACACCTTCTTCCCTGACCATCAATATCGCAACAAGCATTCCCACATAATTTCCCGCACCCTGTTTCACCATCTCGCCTGCTACCTGCATTGCAATAATAATCGAAGTCATGCCGACAATCGAAAGAGTTATCGGAAGTGAGGAAACACCAAATCTCGAAGCCTGCTCCATTATAGCCTTAAGCGTTGTAGGGAAACTCTTAAGGCCTTTTAAGAATTCAAGCCCGAACAAAGCAACATTGCCGAGAGTCGTAACAAAACTCTCAACTTCTGACTGAAGCATCCTGAATATTTTATAAGTATATGTAGCCTTGTAATATATTTTCACCTTGTGTAGTATTTTACCACACATTTTTATTAAATTACAAATCTTTTTTTATTTATGATAAACTAAAAGAAAGGAGTATTTAAGAGAGGAGTTGTAATGTTTGGATTAATTTTAGCCGGCGGTTCAGGAAGCAGACTTTGGCCTTTGTCAAGAGAACTTTACCCGAAGCAGCTCATTAATATCCAGAATACGGAAAGTCTCCTGCAGGCGACTTTCGAAAGAATTAAAGAATGCATGCCGGAAGAAAATATTATTAGCACAACCGGAGTAAAACATTTTTCAAATGTAAAATACCAGCTCTCATCTCTTTATAAAGATGCAGTTGTATTATCCGAACCCATCGCTAAAAACACAGCTCCGGCAATTGCAGTTTCTGTAAAGTTTATAATGGATAAATATAAAACAGACCCTGTAATTTTGGTAGTTCCTTCAGACCATCTTATAAAAGATGTAAAAGGTTTTGTAAATACAGTTAAATCAGGAGAAAAAATCGCAGAAAAAGGATATATCGTAACCTTCGGTATAAAACCGGCATACCCTGAAACAGGATACGGCTACATAAATATTACACAAACCGCAGTAGAAAACGGGTATAAAGTTAATAAATTTGTTGAAAAACCAGATACCAAAACAGCGGAAAAGTATCTAAAAGACGGTAACTACTTCTGGAACAGCGGTATTTTTATGTTCAAAGCTTCCGTTTTCTTAGAAGAGCTTGCAAAACATTCTCCTGAAATTTATGCAAAATTGAGCGGATTTGATTTCAAATATTCTAATGAAATTCCTTTTACCGAATTTGATAAAATGCCTTCAATTTCTGTCGATTACGCTGTAATGGAAAAATCAGATAAGATTGCATTAATAAAACTTGAAAGCGACTGGAATGATTTGGGAAGCTGGAAATCTATTTATGATGTAAGCACTAAAGACAAAGACGGCAATGTAAAAATCGGACATATTCTTGATGAAGGCTCTAAAAATTCTCTTATGTACTCTTCTTCAAAACTCGTTGCAACAATCGGTCTGGAAGATACAGTTATAGTCGAAACAGAAGATGCAATTCTCGCCTGCAAAGCAGATAAAACGCAGGATGTTAAAAAGATTTTTTAAACATTAAAAAAACAAAATGATAATACACATCTTGTACACAAAACCGTTTACAGACCCTGGGGTTATTATACTGTACTAGCGCAGGGCAACGGCTTCTTAACCAAAATGATACAGGTTAATCCCGGCCAGAAGCTTTCTGTCCAATCTCATAACCACAGAAGCGAACACTGGGTTATTTTAGAAGGCACGGCAAAAGTTGTTCTTGAAGGAAAAGAATTAATTCTAAGTCCCGGACATAGCGTAGATATTCCGGTAAAAGCAATTCATTCGCTCCAAAATCCTTATGAAGATGTTGTTAAAGTAATAGAAGTTCAAAAGGGCGATTTGCTGATTGAAGAAGATATTATAAGGTATGAGGACATGTACGGACGTGTCTAAGTTTTATCTTAAATCAATGGGATGCAAGTCTAACCAGTTTGAGGGGCAAATTACAGCTCAAAACCTAAGACAAGCCGGTTTTGAGGAAACAAAAAAACTTGAAGATGCTGAATATTATATTCTCAATTCCTGCTCTGTTACGCACAAAAGCGATAGTGAAGCGATGTATCTTTTAAGACACGCACATTCTCTGGGGTTAAAGACCATTCTTACCGGCTGCGTTGCACAAATTGAAAAAGATAAGCTTTTAGAAGAGCCTTTTATTGATTTTGTATTCGGAAACGAAGATAAGTTTTTTATT
>CALVEE010000145.1 GCA_944326495.1 Candidatus Gastranaerophilales bacterium
TTTATGAATATCCATTGCAACTAAAAGCGGTTCAGAACCTTTATAAAGAGTTACATTAATATTCTTATTCATATGCCAGTTCTGGAGAATATTTTGGACTCTGTTTAGTGCAAAAGCAGTATCTACAATAATTTCCTGTGTTTCTTCATTGCAGGCTTCTCTTATAACCCTGTATAGCAAATCCTGATCTCTGTATAAAAGACTCGGCGGAGTTAGACTTTCAGCCGAAGTTATAATATTATTCCATTTTTCGAGAAGAATTTCCAAATCTTCCTGAATATCCGCTTCTGTCTGGCCTTCAGCTTCCGTTCTTACAATAATCCCGACTCCTACGGGTTTCAGAAGATTAACGATTGATTTTAATCTGGCTCTTTCCTTTGCGGAAGTGATTTTTTTGCTGACATTAATTCCGGCCTCATTTGGCATAAGTACCAAAAATCTTCCAGGAAGCGAAATTTCTGTGGTAACTCTCGGCCCTTTGTGCCCCGTAGGTTCTTTTACAACCTGAACCACAAGTTTTTGTTTCGGTTTTAATTTATCCTGCAAAGCGCCTTTCCCTGAAACATCCTGCGCATGCAGGAAACCCATCTTATCTGAGCCTACGTTTACAAACGCAGCTTCAATTGAGGGTAAAATATTTTCAACTTGTGCGAGGTAAACATCACCTAAGATTATTTCGCCTCTGTGCACATAAAACTCGGCAACTTTACCGTTTTCCATAACCGCAGCGATATTATCGCGTTCAGCTATGACAATTTTGTTAGCTATTGCATCTTTCATTTTTTCTTAATCCTTTTTAAAGCTATATCTCGTTGAGGTTTTCAGTCAAAAATCTAACTCTCGTGATATCAAAAATTTGGTTCGGATTAACGAGCTTCATCAAATCATCTGCCCGCAGAGCCGGAATATCAGAGCCTTGACCGACTTTTAGACATATAAACAGACTATTTTCTTCAAACCTATGAACACCGATAGATTTCTTAAAATCTGTTGTTTTTTCAAAACCTTTCTTGTTTTTCTTTGTGATTAAAACTTCATCACAAGATAAAACTTTATCTACATCATAGCTGAATTTTTCGAAATTGTAAAGCATGTTCTCATTTGATTTATTATACGGAGTAATACGGTATTCAGCCCAGTGTGCTTCAATATCAACAGCAGGTGCGCGCCTGTCTATCTGCTTAACCTCAATCACCTCCGCGCCTTGAGGTAAATTCGGGTTTATTGCCGTCTTAATTTCTTCCGGAGACAAATTATCGTAAATCTCAATATCAACAAGTTCTCCTTCCGACTCCGCAAATAAAGGGAGTGCTATACCCATTGAGACTTTCATTGTCGGATTAAACCCGAGGGTAAATACCATATTTAAACCGCTCCGCGCAAGAACTTTATGAAAAGTATTCTGCCAGTCAAGATGTGAAAAATATCTTAAAATACCTTTTTTAGTAACTTTTATTCTGTATCTGTAAATCGGAATATTCGGGTCAAGATGCGCCCTTGTCGGGTCTTGCGGTACAATATTCGTAATCTTTTGGGCTTCATCCGAAGCTTTATAAGGTTTTGCCATAACTTTATGCGTCTTTAGAGACGGACAGACTCCGCATTGTACGCATTTATTCTCGCAGGTTGGCTGATGATTAAATTCACATCCTTGAGCAAAAGCCTCTTTATACTCATTTTTCAGCCAATCTTTGCTTAAGCCCGTATCTATAAAATCCCACGGAAGTTCTTCATCTAAGCTGTACGGCTTTTGTGCAAGCTCTGAAAGTGAAAAACCGCATTCTTCCGCAGTTTCCTGCCATACGTTTTTATCAAAATATTCGCCCCATGTATCTAAGTAGCAGCCTTTTTTATAGAGAGCTTCTATGTATTTCGTAAGACTAATGTCACCTCTTGTAAGTACAGCCTCTATTTCAGAGACATATTTTTCATGGTAATTAACTTTTACCCCTTTTATATGCTTAATTTTATCCTTAAGATAATTAATATGCTCCGTAACCTCATCTAAATCCATCTGCGGGCACCACTGGAAGGGCGTAAACGGTTTAGGAACAAAAATTGATAATGTGCAGGTTATCTCAAACCCGTGGTTAAGCCCCTTTTCACGCTTAATCAACTTTGCGCGGTATTTAATTTTATTCAATAATTCCGCCATCTCGTCCATATCTTCTAAAGTTTCCGTAGGAAGCCCCGCAATAAAATAGAATTTAATCCTCGACCAGCCGTTTTCATATAAAGTAAGCGCCGCATTAATAATCTGCTCTTCTGATATATTTTTCTTAATAACATTTCTAAGCCTCTGGCTTCCTGCTTCCGGCGCCAATGTCATGCCGGATTTTCTCACGGATTGAACAAGGTTTGCAAGCTCAAGATTAAACCCGTCAATACGCTGGCTCGGAAGTGATACGGAGATTTTTTTCTTATTGAAATCAACCGCAAGTTCTTTTATAACCTCTTTTATGTTTGAATAATCATTAGAAGAGAGCGAAAGCAGCGAGTACTCATCGTAACCGGTATTTTTAACGAGTTCTTTTGTAATCTTAATTATATCCTCTGCCGGACGCTCTCTAACCGGCAGGGTTACGTGCCCCGGCTGGCAGAAACGGCACATTCTTCCGCAGCCGCGGCGGATTTCTACAATTGCTCTATCGTGAACAGAACTTGAAAAAGGTATCGGATAAGAGGTAGCAGCAGTTTCTAATACTAACGGGGCAAGGCGTTTTTCAACACGGCTATATTTGGAAACTGCCCCCTCACCCCAACCCTCTCCCGCAGGGCGAGGGAGAATGCCGGCAGACCAGCACCCTTTTATTTTGCATAAATCTTCTATTTTTTCTTTTCTTGAAAGTCCTTTTGTGCGCTCCAGTGATTGACATACTTCTACCATCATTTCTTCACCGTCTCCGATACAAAAGACATCAATAAAATCAGCCATCGGAAGCGGATTAAAAGTACACGGGCCTCCTGCTAAAACTATAGGCTCATCCTCTCTGCGCTCATCGTTTCTTACGCTTATCCCGGACATTTCAAGCATTTTTAACACAGTAGGATAAGAAAGCTCATATTGAAGCGAAAACCCGATACCGTCAAAATCTTTGAGTGCTCTTTTAGACTCAACCCCATAGAGGAATTTCGGCTTAAAATCAGGCTCCGGAGCGTAAGCTCTATCGGCCATATAACCATCTTGAACATTTACTCTGTCATAAATTATTCTTACGCCTAAATTGCTTATACCAATCTCGTATTTATCCGGAAAAACAAATGCAAACCTTACTTTTGCCGAGTCAAAATCTT
>CALVEE010000146.1 GCA_944326495.1 Candidatus Gastranaerophilales bacterium
CTTGGATTTGCTCCACGCTCACAGAGCTTCACCTTTAAGCCTCACGGCTTAGTCGGTTCAGTCTGTTCGCTATCCGGACTACCGTCCGTCCGCAAATCCGCTCCCACAAGGGGCGAGGGAGCCGTCACACCAGGCGTGGAGCCTACCCGCCCCCTGTGGGAGGGTCGAAATCTTTGATTTCGGGGAGGGGTTCTAACTGATATTTGGCTGGGAGCGAACCTCTAAAATTTTTCTTGGACACTAGTGCCCGCAGGGCGAGGAGTGTTGCAAGCTTTGATTTGTATTTGGACACGAATGCCTTACGGATGCGGTGAGGGGGAATATCCAAAATAATTATTACCGCTTAAAAAGAGATTCAGGGCACAAGTAGAAAATTATATATAAATTTTCTTTAAAAAATATTTGACTTTGTTCCATTTTAGACTAATAATATTATATACGAGAAGGTATAGAGATGAAATTAATAAACAGACTCAAAGTTTTTGAACAAAAATACGTTTTTTTGAGATGGGCTACAGGAGCTGAATACGGTAAGATTACGTATGTCGGTGAGGACTATGTTGAATTTAATATCATTGATGTAGATACGATGGAATATAGAGAAACTACTATTATTAATTCTGGTCTTATACTGGAGGCAATATTAGGCGGGCCTGATATGGCAAGAATTGTTGCAGAAATATCATCCATGTTACCTGATATGTGATTTTGTAATATAATACTTCTCATGGTTACAAAAGCAATAACATCAGCAGCAATAGGAATAAATTCTTGTGTAATTGAAGTTGAAACGGATGTTACAAATTCTCTGCCCGGTATGAGTATAGTAGGGCTTCCTGATAATGCTGTAAGTGAAGCTAAGGAAAGAGTACGCTCTGCGATTAAGAATTCCGGCTATACATTTCCAACCGGAAAGGTTATTGTGAATCTTGCTCCGGCGGATATAAGAAAAGAAGGGACTAATTTTGATCTGCCAATAGCTGTTTGTATTCTTAAAGAAGAGGGAATTGATATTCCGGATGATACTAAAACAGCATTTCTCGGTGAATTATCTCTTGACGGCTCATTAAGAAAAATAAACGGTATTATATCTCTCGTAAGCGGACTTAAAGAATCCGGGATTAATACTGTTTTTGTACCTTATGATAATGCAAAAGAGGCTGCTCTTGTGCAAGGAATTAAAGTTTTTGGGGCAAAACATCTCGGAGAAATTGTTGCACATTATACTGACAGTCCGATAAAAGAGACCGCATTTGATATTGATAAGTATTTTGAAGAACATTCGGAAGAGGTTTTTATCTATGATTTTAAAGATGTAAAGGGGCAGAATAAAGCCAAAAAGGCTTTAGAAATAGCGGCCGCTGGGGGGCATAATCTCCTTATGACAGGATCTCCAGGCTCCGGCAAAACACTGATGGCAAAATGTCTGCCTTCAATTCTGCCGCCTCTTGAGTTAAAAGAGGCAATCGAATTAACCAAAATTTATAGTATTTCCGGATTATTAAACCCGGAAGAACCCTTAATGATAAAACGACCTTACCGCGCAGTTCATCACACGGCTTCGCCATATGGGATTATTGGCGGAGGAACAAATCCTAAGCCCGGTGAAATTACGCTTGCACATAGAGGGGTCTTGTTTCTCGATGAGATGGCTGAGTTTCCCCGGCAAGTTCTGGAAGTTTTAAGACAGCCTCTCGAAGATGGTGAGATTGTTATTTCCAGAGCCAAAATTTCTATTAAATATCCTGCAAAATTTATGCTCATTGGTGCGATGAATCCTTGCCCCTGCGGGTTTTTAGGCGATAGAGAAAAAGAATGTTCCTGCTCGGATTTCCAAATCCAAAAATATCGCTCAAGATTATCAGGCCCGCTTTTAGATAGAATTGATATGATTATAAATGTACCAAGGCTGACTACAGAGGAGTTAATAAATACAAAAACCGAGGCAGAGCCTTCTTCTGTAATAAGAAAAAGAGTTATAAATGCCAGAAAAATTCAATCAGAACGTTATAAAACCGAGGGTATATTTACGAACTCTGAACTTTCTGCACAACAAATCAAAAAGTATTGTGCGCTTGATAAAACAAGTGCGGATTTTATGAAACAAGCTGCGCAAAAATATTTACTCAGCGGAAGAAAATATAACCGTGTATTAAAAATCGCACGTACAATTGCAGACTTAGAAAACAGCAATAATATTGAACTCAAGCATTTAACTACAGCTCTGCAGTATAAAGTTGATATGATATAAAATTTCTGATATAATTAGAAAGTAGAAAAGAGAGAGGGTTTTATGATGACAAATAAAAAGGGGTTTACTCTTGCAGAAGTTTTGATAACTATAGGTATTATCGGTGTTATTGCGGCAGTGACTCTGCCTGCTTTGAATACAAATTTAGTAAATAATCAGCTGGAGGTACAAACAAGAAAGTTTTATACTCAGTTTACAAAGGCATTTGACTTATTTAAGGCAGAAAATCAAATTAATAAGATTTCAGATGCAGATTTTAACAAGAACCAATTTATAAAAAAATATATGAATATTGCTAGAAATTGTTCTAGTGCTGATGCTTGTTATGCTTCAAAATACCAAACTCTAAATAATAAAGAAATATCTTCTACAAGTTGGTTTTCGAAAAATAATACTTATGAGTTAGCAGATGGGGCTGTTTTTACGTTAACTGGTGATAATGGTTTTTCGTCCCCACTAAGTTTAACATTTGATGTCAATGGACGTAAGGGGCCTAATAAGATTGGCTATGATCTTTGGAATGTAAGTGTCTTTTACGATGGAAGTATCGATGAAGGAACTATTACACCAGAAGTTAGAAAAAATTATTCTGGTGAAGATCTAGAGGAATTAATCGAACAACGTTTTAATAGTTGTAAAGCTGGAGCTTCATATGGAGGATGTTTTGGACATTTCAAAATGAATGGTTTTAAATTTGATTATTAATGGTTAATTGTGGAAAAGAAAAAGGTTATTTATAATTATTCATTAATATTAAAGAATTTAGTGCAGTATTTGCCCTCCAGAGGCATAATGATACTAAATTCTTTTTTTATTGTACCTATATTGACTCATCTTCTTAATACAAAAGAAGTCAGTATTTACATGATTGTATTACAAATTCTTAACTTCATATGTACAATGTCTTTTGATTGGATAGCTAAAGCTGTAATGAGGTATTATGAGAAATATCATTTACAAGATAAACAGACAGAGTTTTTATCATCCATATTTTGGTTGTCTATTTTTGTTTATATACTAATATTGATTATTTATTGGTTCGCCAATAAGATTTTGATAACAAAATTTGCCATTACCAATTTTATAGTAATATTGTTAATATTACTTGTTATACCTTGCGGAATCAGGCAAGCTTTATACCAAATTTTGCGAGCAAAAAATTTGTATATGCTTTATACTGGCAGTATAATTTTGTATCAAATTTTATTTCTTATTTGTTTTTTAGCTTTTGTTAACATTTTACCTAATGCATCATCTTTAATTTTAGCAATGATAATTGGTATTTCTTTTATAGATTTGTATATTTTTCATTCATTAAACTTGTATTCTTCAATAAAATTCAATATTGATTTAAAAATATTAAAGGAAGCCTTGTATTATGCATTACCACTTGTTGTTACCAGTTTATGTTACTGGGCACTTTTTCATACACCGAAACTTATTTTTCAGATGAATCAGTTATATTTATACACTTCAGTTTTTGGCATAGCCTGGACTTTGGCTACAAATACTCTTAATCCGATAGCAACATTGTTTATGTTCGTTAATTTTCCAGTTATAATCAAAAATTTTGAACGTAATAAGACTATAAAACCTTATGTAACCAGTATGATTCAAATGTATTTATATGTTCTTTTACCTCTATTAATAGGAATATGTATCTTTTCAAAAGATATTATCAGGATTTTATTACCACCTCAATACGCGCTGGTAGCAAAGTTGTTGCCAGTATTTTCAATTGTTATTTTTTTACATGAAATGATGAAATTATTAAATATAAAATATCATCTACAAAATAAAACATATATTGAGACTTCCCTGGGGAGTTTAATAATAGGTTTATATTGTGTGTATAATGCTTTTTCTCCAAATTTAACCCCAAATTCAGCCGCAGCTCTTATGTTATGTGCAGAAACAGTATTGATATTCTTAAATATACTTATAAAATTTAAAAACTTAGATTTTATAAATTATTTTAAAGTTTCCAAAACTGCACTTAAGCTTATGATTCTAGCAGGCGTTTGCGGTTCTTTTACAATTCTGGTATTCAATAGTACAAACAACATTATATGCATTGCAAAAATATTGTCATACTTGGCAATTTC
>CALVEE010000147.1 GCA_944326495.1 Candidatus Gastranaerophilales bacterium
AACGAGGATGAAACTATTTCAATGATAAGGACAGAATTAAAAAATCGTGTTGCAGAACTGGAAAGCCAGAATAAAATCCTAGAATCTCAAAGGTTACAGCAGAGAGTTAAATATGATATTGAAATGATAAAAGAGATGGGATATTGTTCGGGTATAGAAAATTATTCCAGAATAATAGAACGTCGTCCTGTTGGCTCTGCACCGGCTACTTTATTAGATTATTTTAGGGGTGATTTTCTAACAGTAATTGATGAATCTCACGTTACAATTCCGCAATTAAACGGTATGTACCATGGTGATGCTTCAAGAAAGAATACGCTTGTTGAGTTTGGTTTCAGGCTTCCGTGTGCTAAAGATAACAGACCGCTAAAAAGCGAAGAGTTTTTTGCAAAAGTCGGGCAAAAAATATACATTTCCGCAACACCGGGTGAATTTGAGAGAAAATCCTCACAGCAGTTAGTAGAGCAAATTATTCGTCCGACAGGGCTTGTTGACCCGAAAATAAGCGTAAGACCTATTGAATCCCAGATTCCGGATTTGAAAGCTGAAATTGAAAAGAGGGCTAAGAAAGAAGAACGCGTTCTTATAACCACTCTTACGAAGAAAATGGCGGAAGACTTATGCGACTTTTTCCTGCAGGAAGGTATTCGCGTAAGATATTTGCACAGCGGAATTAAATCAATTGAGCGTGTTGAAATTTTGAGAGATTTAAGGCTCTGGGAATTTTATGTTCTGATTGGTGTAAACCTTTTAAGAGAAGGGCTTGATATTCCGGAGGTTTCTCTTGTTGCAATTATGGATGCGGATAAAGAAGGATTTTTGAGGTCTGATACAAGTTTAATCCAGACAATCGGTCGTGCAGCGCGTAACGCCTGCGGCGAAGTTATTATGTATGCGGACAAAATCACCGATTCAATGCAGAGAGCAATTGATGAGACAAACAGAAGGCGGGAAATTCAGCTTGCTCACAACAAAAAATACGGCATTATTCCGCAAACAATTAAGAAACCTATTGAAAACAACCTGCTTTCACTTGTTGCAAGCTACAGAGATCTGGAGGATATTGTAGCCGAAGAAATGGTTGATTTAGGTATAGAGAAGAAAGATTTGCCGAAACTTATTACCAAGCTGGAAAAAGATATGCACAAAGCTGCTAAAATTCTTGATTTTGAACGTGCTGCAGAAATAAGAGACCAGCTAAAAAAATTAAGAGAAATGGTATAGGCAAAAAATATTTTTTCAGGTTTTAGTAAAAATATGCGTATAGCTCCATTAAAACCAATACAACAAAAGCCGGAGATTTTAATATATAATCCTCCGGGAACACCAATATATCGAATGTTTACTACATTTATGCCCCGTGTAGTAGGAGATATGGTTGCGTTTCCGGAACAGAAAGGCGGAAATAAATATCTGTGGATTGACCATTTATTAGTTTTTCAAAAGCGTTTTGGTTTTGGAAATAAGTTTCTTGATTTTGCACAAAATTTAAGCCGTAAAATGGGTTGCGGCGGTAATATCAGACTGACAGCAGCAACAACTATTTATGACCCGACCAGACCACCGCATGAATTTTATAGAAAATACGGATTTGGCTCGAATAACAAAAGAACTTTGAGAAAAATAGACAGAGCAATAAAATTTAATAAGCATCTGAACTATAAAACAACTCCCAAGATTGAGATGTATTATCCTGATAATAAAAAACCGAGTTTGATTCAGAAGATTTTAACAAAGTTATATTTATAATTTATGCAGAAACCCATTTGTTATCTTTGATGTAAAATCTCCACGGATAATCGACATTTTGTTTTATACCGATTCTTGGTGTGGTAACTATTTCAAAATCAGTCTTTTCCCCTTTTTCTATCCAGACGGGAGAAGCTTTGGAGGTTAAATCTGCACCGTTAAGCTCTTTTGTAATATTAAGAGCTTTGCATAACCTTGCAGGGCCGTTTGTTTTTGCTTCATAATTCAGAGGCTCAACCGCTCTTATCAGAACTGCGCAGCCGCGTCCTTTTTTTTCGGTCACAACATTTACGCAGTAATGCATTCCGTAAATAAAATAAACATAGGCGGCTCCGCCTTCCCCATACATAACCTCACACCTCGGAGTAATTCCTCTGTAGGCATGACATGCGGCATCTTCTTGAGTGTAAGCTTCCGTCTCTACAATAATACTTTTATAAATTTTGCCCTCAAGCTCTCTAAACAACACACAGCCAAGAAGTTTTTGCGCAACCTCTACCGTATCTTTCAGATAAAAACTTTTACTCAATAAAACCATACTGATAAATTAACACAAATCTCTAATTTTATGCTAATCTTTTATTATGAAGAAATGTGCTTTATTAATTTTATCATTATTAATTATACAAAATATCACTCTTGCCGAACCCAAAGTTTTTAATGAAGAAGGGAAGTTCGGTCTCAAGGATGAAGCCGGCAAAGTTATAGTGAATGCTCAATACAAAAAGCTTATACGTCTCGGTGAAACCGGCTGGATTATTCAAGACGGGACAAAGTTCGGTATAATGAACGACAGCGGGCAGATTTTAGTAGAGCCTAAGTATAACAGAGCGGAAAGAGTTCTCGGCAAATATGCAAAACTTACGCGCGGAAGCAGATGCGGGCTTTTTGACGAAAAAGGGTTTGAAATTTTGCCGGTGGAATATTCGTCAATTGACTTACTTTTTGGCGGAATGTTTCTTACCTGCAAAAACTATAAATACGGTGTAACGGATATGAACGGCCAGCCGATTCTGGATAATCTTTTTGACGATATTTATATGCCGAAACCTAATGTTATGGTGATTGTCTATAATGGTCAAACTTATCAAATTGAAGGGATTAGGGGGGATGAGATGACTCTTCCTCAAAACCTGAGCACGTTGAGAGATACTTCTAATTTTACAATTACCGAACTTGTAACAAAACCCGGAGTTACAACGGGGTATTACGGAGTTACCGCAACAAATTATTTGTTGAAAATATTCTCATCAATTTCGCCTGCTTATGAAGATACAATTGATGAGTTAATGTTTCTGCAAGGTGCTGATGCAGCCGGAGTTATCATGAAATTTTCCTGGCTCCCTAAATTTCCGTTTGTGTATGCAAAACATTATTATCAGAATTTAGTTGCTCCGAATAACGGTCCATTGAGCGGGATTAAGACTAATTTGAAAAAGCATCTCAGTGAATAAGTTGAAGTGCTTATGTGACCGAATAAGCTTTACCAACCCTATAACCTTGATGCGGTAAATCACTGATTTACCACATCCTACATCTGTCAGCACTAACAAGCCTTCGCACCGCAAGCGTGTTATGCGGGAGCATAACGATAGCGAGCGTAAGAGTGCAGGCTCTGCCTGCTACAGCCATTCAGACCCACGCTCGTAAGAGCGTAGAA
>CALVEE010000148.1 GCA_944326495.1 Candidatus Gastranaerophilales bacterium
CCCTTATCCTAAAGGATGAGGAATTCATATTATTAGTTAGCTATAATTGAATATAGTAGTATGAGGTTTTTATGGCAACAGAATATACAGATAGCAAATATTATGAAAAACGAGCATTTCCTTTTAATGAAATTCCGATTTTTCTGGTAGACTTAATTCACGCAATTAAGAAAATTAAGTCTGTTGAAACAGTGCAAAATGTGTATATCAATGTTAGTGACGATAAATTAGAAATATACATTTTTTATCAAACGGAGAATTTTGATATAGAAGATAAAATAAATAAGTATTTACTTGATTGGGAACGTGATTATGCTTATTTCCCAGAAGTATTTATTTATCCGTTTAACATGATAAGCTCTCAAAACGAAGTTTTACCAAAAACGGCAGTGGAGATATAGTGAACGATACAGTATTAAATTTTTTGGCAAAATCAGAAGAAAATTTTCGCTTATATGAGTTTTTAAAAAATAATAAATCTTTTGAAAACTGGCAGATAGTTGCGCTTTTTTATAGTGCGCTATGCTATGCAAAAGCTTATTTATACAATAAAAATATTCCGCAAAACTCAATAAATTCTCACGATAGTATAAGACGGTGGCTTAGTAGTGAATCTGCAGCAAAACTTGCAGATGTGTTGAAATACTATGAACCCTTATATAGAGATAGTAGAGATGCCAGATATACAGTAAAGAAAATTTCTAAGGAAAGAATTTCTAAAGCATTTGAAAATTATAATAAAGTCAAGGAGTTATTAATAGTAAATTAACTATATAGTGCTTTAAAAATTTGAATGGTAAGTCTTTAGGCTGTGTGGCGTCATTGTGAGGACGATTAGTCGGTTTGGCATAATTACCTAAAGACACTAATAACATTTGTTGTCAGGCATTGCCTGACCTACTTTACTGTCATCCTGAAAGATTAGAAAAACAAGCGCAAGCGTAGTTTTTCAATCTGTTCAGGATCTTACCGAAATACAAAAGATAATACCTGATTGGTAAGATTCTGAACAGTGCGAAAAATTAATCGTCTTAAATCATTTAATTTTTCTGCACTTTCAGAATGACATGGCTTTTAATAAAGTTTTTGATGCGGTAAATCACAGATTTACCGCATCCTACCTGATTTACAAAATCCTAAAATGCTCCCCTCACCCTTCACCCATAATAAAAGGAGCACAGCTCCGGAAAGGAAAGTATGTCTTTTGAATACATTATTGAAAAAGATAGTTCGACTAAGAAACTTACTAAAGATGAAGAAGGTTTGCTTGTCAAAAATATTTCTTCAAAATTTACTGCACTTAATTCTCAAAGGGCGGTAAATCTTGAGATGGCATCCAAGCTGGCAAATGAAATCTTCTTCAAAAATGATTTCAAATCTGTTTCTGATAAAAATCAGAAATGGAAATCCAAAGTTAAAATGTGTAAAACGTTTATGTTTTACCAGACATTGAAGGCTTATATCTGGCGCAATACTTACGCAAATGTTAATTCAATGTTTGATGTATCAGGCGAAAACCACGACTCTAATAACGCATCTAACAAGCAAAAAGCTATGCTGGTTGATGTATTAGAGAAAATGAATTATCCGAGAACCTGCGACCAGATTATTGATTATGCGCTTTTATACGGCGAATTAATCTCGTTTACTGCCTGGAAAAAGAATTATGAAGAGTACAGGCGCCCGATAGATTTCTTCAGAAATTTGTTTTCGCTGGATGCTGTCAAGCTTCCTCTTATTCTTGATGCGATTTCTAAAGGTAAAAACTATTGGGTGGATAGTAAAAAAATATACGACAACCCTTATATTTACCCCGTAAATCCGGCGGATTTGGTTTTTGATACGGCGCAAAAGGATAATTGGGATTCTTGTCCGAAGATTTACAGAACATATAAAACACCTGCAGAGATTATTAAAAACAAATGTTATCATTTTACGCCCGAACAAGCCGCTGAAATCAGCCGTTTATGCGACAGTACAAATTCTAATATCAAATCAAACTCATTTAATTCAGATGTTATTAAAGGTTCAACCGTTGAGGTTTTAGAGCACTGGGGGGATTTAAAACTTCCAAACGGCACACTTTTAAAGAACTGGCACGCTGTAGTAGTTGCAAGAAAATATCTTGCTGTATTCGAGAAAAACGACAGGATTATTAACCCGTTTTCTTACGGAGCATTTATTACGGATCCTGAAACAAAGCGGGGTATAAGTCCTTTGTATTCGATTTTATCGCTCGCTCATGTTCAGGAAGATTTGATGAACAGAACTTGTAATTTGCAGGCTTTGAATGAAAATCCGCCTTTACTTGCACCCGAGGGATTTTTTGATGAGGATGAGATTAATCTTTATCCGGGTAAAATCATTGAATACGGCGACAGCCTCTCTCCTGCAGCTGCATTCCAGCAATTGACGTTTAATCCGACTGTATTCATGGAGGATATTTCATTCCTTAATGATTTAATGGCGGAAGTTTCGGGGATTTTCCCGAATATGGTCGGAGCGGTCGAGTCGACTTCTGCCAAAACCGCAACAGAGATTAATACAAAAACCCAGGGGCAGATGACAAGGCTTGCAATGATTGTGGATACAATTAATCAGGATTTGATTATTCCTAACGTAGAGAAGGTTGCAAAACTCTGTGCCGATTTTAAATCAGGTATAGAAACGGTTTTTGTCAACCACGAAAACAAGCAGGAAGTAATCGAAGTCGATGATTTTGTGCGTCAGGGTGAATACAAATATATGTATGCAGATTCCTCAATGACTACACAAAAATCAAGTCAGGCTGATATTGTAATTCAAGCGGTAGAGAAATTTGCATCATTAATTCCACTGAATTTACAGGAAATTTTTGTCTGGTATTTTGAGCAGAAAGGTGTCGACAGTCCTGAAAGATTTTTGGCGCAGACTCCAAATCAGGGAAACGAGGCTGCGGCACTCGGCGAACTTCTGCAAGCAATTGCGGATAGCGAAAATATTGCTAACGAACAAATAACTGTAGGTCAGGCACAGCCTGACAATAACTAATTGAAAGGATTTATTTATGGAAGAAATTCAAGAAAAAGAAACTGTTTTAGAGCCGGGAGTTAATCCCGATAACTCTAAAACGGAACCGATTGCAGAAGGACAAGCGGAAGCTGCAACAGTTGCAGAAGCCCCTTCAGAGCTCATTTTAGGAAAATTCAAATCGGTAGAAGATTTATCAAAAGCTTATCAGGAGCTTGAAAAACATCAGGGCTTGCAGTCCGAAGAACTTGGCATTTTGAGACAAAACAGTGCGATGTTTAAGGGTGTTCAGCAGGCGTGGGCAAAAGAGCGTGAAGTTAAAGAAGCGGAAGCGGAGATTAAAGAAGCGGTAAAAAAATACAATACGCCCGAATATTTTCAAGACCCGTCTTTTAAACAGCTTTATAAAGAGGCTTATATTGCATTAGGCAAAAACCTAGATGCGGATAAGTTTGTTAATCTTCTTGAAGGGTATGTTTCTTCACGTATTTTTGCGCTCGAAAAAGAGAGGGCAAAGCTGAATGAGACCCAAAAAGCAACCGATACAATGGATTTTTCTAAAAATGAAACATCTTCTATAACCCCGCCTAAGAAAAGGCTGGATGAGATGAGTCCGAAAGAAGTTGATGAACTTCTTGAGAGATTAATTTAGTCAACAAGAAAGGAAAAATTTATGACAACGACAAAACAAATGATAGTTAACGCTTTTACAAAAGCGTTTAACAAACATTTCTACAATGAGCTTGTTATCGGAAAACTTGCTCATTCAGAAATGAAAGACCATATTAATAAAGGTGATGAAGTAGATATTACAATGCCCGGGCTTGTAACTTTGTTTGATTATGACGGAGGAGATTTGCCGGATGCAGAAGCAGCTACTTTATCTACCTGCAAAGTTAAAATTGATAGAGGAAAAGCTTTCCAATTTGAATTATCAGAAATGGAAGAAAAAATGCTTCAAGGTTCTGCCGACAGCCCTGAAGCTCAAGTCGAACTTGCAAAAGATTATACAAATGATGCAATTAAACAATTCGCAGCAGCAGTTGACTCAGCTTATGCAAACCTTTACACAAGAGCCGGACACTATCTTGATGATGATGGTGATGCAATCACTTTAACCCCGCAGCTTGCAAAAGATATTTTTGCTTATATGCAGGCAAAATTCCAGAGAGGTGACGGCAAAGGCCATACAAACTGGATTGACGGCGGTATGGTGTGCGTAATTCCGCCCGAGTATCAGTTCTATTTAGGCCAGCTGGATGAATTAAAATACACTGAAACAGGAAAAAGCGAAATTCAAAAAGGTTATATCGGTAATCTTTGCGGCTGGGAAATCCTTGTTTCCAATAATATTGCGCAGCCTGAAGACGGTGTATTCTATCCTCTCTTCGGGGTTAAGAATAAAACCCTTGCAGGCGGTATATCATCAGATTTGAATACAATTTTCTACACTCCTGAAAAGAACTTTAATACCTGCTATAAAGGTTATGGCTTATACGGCGTTGGCGCTCCGAGAGCAGATTATTTAGGCACTGTTAAAGTTTCTGCACCGCTTGCTATTACTGTACCATCAGGTTCTTAGTTAATGAAAGGAAAAAATTATGACAAGAGATACTGTTAATGTTCAATACCCGACTTTAGACCATACTGAATCGGTTGCTAATATCGGGATTACTAAAACAACCGTAACACAGGCTAACGGAGTAACTATTCCTGACGCTTTTTCTAACAAAAACAACTCTTTATTTATTGTAATCGATACAACAGCTTCTGCTAAATCATCACTTACCGTGAAAGCCGGAGATGCTTATCCGAATTCAATGCTGGGCGATATTACGATTGAATTGCCGGTCGGTATTTCAGCTATACAAATCCAAGATTTGTCACGCTTTGAAAAAGCTGATGGTTCAATTGATTTGGATTTCGCAACAGGATTTACCGGAACAATATTTGCTGTCGCAAAATGGGCCGGAGTTAGAGAAGTTGAATAGCTTCTCTGGCGGGGGAAGCATCTGCTTCCCCCGTTTTTAAAAGCTTTTGATACACTATCCTACAATTCTATATTTCTGAATTCACCATATATTTCAATTGCATTATTAATTTTATCCAAAGCCAATGTTAGATAGTTACTGATATCTGATATTTCAAGTTCTTCGCTCTCATTATCCAGAGCTTTTTGTAAAATTAT
>CALVEE010000149.1 GCA_944326495.1 Candidatus Gastranaerophilales bacterium
CAAGTTAGATGTTTTAATAATTTCACCAAAGCAAACGATCCGTACGATGAACACGACTTTGGTAGTTTTAATTATAAAGGTGAGCAAATATATTGGAAAATTGATTATTATGACAAGGATTATCAGTTTTGTTCTGGAGATCCAAGTAATCCGAATATCACTAACCGTGTCATGACCGTTATGCTTGCGGAAGAATATTAAAAGCTAAGCCCGAAAAGAGTTTAATCAAATCGGGCTTTTTTCACTATGATTACTAAATTCTTTTGACGTACGTTGGATAATTATGATGCTTAGATTAGCATTGCATTTGGGATGTATCTGTTATGAATTAATTTTTATTTTTTTAGAGCTCTGCTTTTTATTCCCCCCTCATTATTTCCCCGCTGACGATGAATTGGGAAAAAATAAAAAAGTTCTAATGCTTTGTTAATACTTGCATATATGACTTTTCTTTTTTTTAATAATTTTATTTTTTTCTTTGTTGTTAAGTCAAATAAAAAAAATCTATAAAAAAGTTAACCATTTCCCTTTCGTCAACAAAAATATTATCTAAACCTAAAAATAGCATTAATCATCAACCTCACCATCTCAAGCTGCAAAAATTAACAAAAATACTCCAATTATGAAAATTATATATATAGATAAATTATCAATAAAAGAAAATATTTATTCTCCTCCCATAATAAATAGCTTTGTTCCTTTATTAGTCCAAATTATTCCAAATGCGGTATCAAATCCAAAAACATCCGTCAATTCTTTCCAATATCTTTGCTTCATTATTGTTATTCCTTCTTTGGGTCTTCTTGGAAAAGGAAATGCTTTAAGCTCTTTTTTCATAATCTTTTCGTAGTTTTTTATCCAATCCGCTATCCTGGGACGAGGAACATTTCCACCCATAATTTTTTTGATTTCTTTTATATTCTTTCCTTCACGATGCAGGCGAATTACCAAGATTTTCTTCCATGTTTCATAACGCTCTCTTTTATCATTTTCCCTGCTTGTCTTATGGCAGTTGGTGCATTTCCAGCGTTGCTTACCCGCTACAATACCATCTTTAACCATAATATCACATCCGCAATGCTTACAAATCATAATTTTACCCCTCTATTGCACTTATATCAATTATTTATTTGTCTTATCTATAATTATGTACAATATTTTTTCGCCGGTTTCAAGATAATTTTCATATTATTTTCAGATACATAAGTAACTTCATAACGAAAAATAACAAGAATTATTTTTTAAAACCATTTTCAAAAATAAATTCAAAATTGTGTACGACGTGAGTGCGTGGTACCCACTTAAAATGAGTCTTGGAAAATACCTTTTATTTGGACACTCAAATTTTCCTGGGATTAAACACCATGACAAAATATATTCAGAATAAGCTCTGCGCAGAACCAGAAACCAGAATAGTGACTTACTGTGTGGACCACAATTTAGAATTTAACAGAGTAACAGCATTAGAAATCGTTTTAGAGGCTTGCAACGACAAACCCATCATAAAAATTGATTATGATAGCTCTGGCTTCCCTCATTACCAAGATATAACTAAAGATGTTGCTTGGGAATATACCAGAGACAAAAACTCCATAGAATGCGTTCAGGAGAAAATTGAGTACCTGAAACGAAGTAGGGCTGAAAAATTATTTAAAGCTAATATTGAGTCCGATAAGAAGTCTGCAAAACCAGATTTGGAGCAACTTGTAGAAGCCTTATACTCTTTTAATATTGTTGATGAACAAAGTTATCTGGCTGTCGTGTACTTTTTAATGCAACTTAAAGCAACCCGTAACGCAGAAATGCCGAAAAATAGAAAATCGCAAAGAATTGCTTTATTCCTGTCCGGTGTACAAGGAAATGGCAAAACCACCTTTGCGGAAACCATAATGGAAATTGAGAAAAATTATGGAATTACAAACTACGTCAATGACGCTGAAGCTTTTAACAGCCGGTTTGAAGAAAACTTGTGGAAGGCTCATCTAAATTTTTGCGATGAGGTTATTCCCAGCGCAATTACGCGAAGCAAACTATTAAGAGCTGTTGATGGTGGGCAATATCAACTCGAAAGAAAAAATCAGACGCCTTATAATTGGAATGTTAATACTAATTTGATTTTTGCCTCCAATGACAATATTAGCTTGAAACAGCGTCGTGTAGCTGTTGTAAAATTTGGAGCTCCTTGTACTATGGCAGTTTCTTTTGATGTCTTGACGGAATGTATGCAAAAAGCTATGAGATGTCTACCGGATTTTCGTTGGCACCAAAGTATGTATCATAATATAAGCCGTACTAACCAAATAAGATTAAATCCCTTGGGCGTAGAAAGCATCAGTAAATTTTTAGGCAGTAAATTTGGCTGTTATGCCCCTGATTCGGCAAATAAGACTATTAAATTTAATACCTCCCAAATTTTTGATATGCTTAAAGGCCCTGGTAGAGAATATCTAAAAACTGAACGAAAAGAGGCAATTCGAAACGCCTTAAATGAATTTTCGGCCAAAGGCTTTGTGACTGAATTTAAATATAAGAATTCAACAACAAAACAATACACTATTGATCTTCAACAATATTATAAATTCCGCGAATGGGCTGACTCAATAAATACGCTAGATGAAAAGAATATTAAAATTACGAAGCAGCAACTTAAAGACTTATTGGCTCCATATTTTGTACCCTTTGCCTCTGATGAACCTCAGAATGCAACAGCGGAAGTAATTTTGCTGCCTGCGCCCAGTAGTTTGCTCGCTTTACCTAGCCCTGATACCTTTTAATAACAATATTGATGAGGAAAAACAAAATGAAAGAGCTGTCTATAGACTTAGAAACCTACTCGGATGTTGATATAAAACAATGTGGGGTCTACAAATATACTGATACACCAAATTTTGATATACTGTTATTCTCTTATTCCATTGATGGCGGTGATGTTATAACGGTTGATTTAGCTTCTGGCGAAGAAATTCCAATTGCGGTAATCAATGCCTTAACTAATGATACTGTAATTAAATGGGCCTTTAATGCCAATTTTGAACGGGTTTGCTTATCTGTTTGGCTGCGTAAATATTATCCCCAATATTTCAAAGGTTATTATGCTGGTGATACCCTAGTAAACCATTACCTTAACCCCGCTCCTTGGCATTGTTCAAAGGTGTGGGCTAACTATATGGGATTGCCTCATAGTCTTAAAGCTGTTGGTAAAGAACTGAATTTAACACATCAAAAGATGCAACAAGGTAAAGAACTTATTCGATATTTTTGCTCCCCATGTAATCCAACTAAGAAAAATGGTATGCGAACGAGAAATTTGCCTGAACATAATCCTTCTGACTGGGAAATATTTAAGCAATATAATAAGCGTGATGTTGAAGTGGAATTGGCGATTAAAGAAAAATTAAAGCTTACTCCCGTTCCTGATGATATCTGGTTTCAGTATACTCAAGATCAAATAATTAATGATCGAGGCGTCAGGATTGACTCTGCTTTTGTGAAAATGGCCTTGCAAACTGACATCTCAACCAGAAAGAAGAACTTTATGATGCTAAAAAAATTAACAGGTCTAGAAAACCCCAACAGTTTGAAGCAATTAAAGAATTGGCTTGAAACCCAAGGTATTGTTCCCAAGAACCTTAATAAAAAGTCGATTACACAATTATTAACTGAATATCCTGCAGGTATTGTCTCACAAGTATTAAAAATAAAACAACAGCTAGCGAAAAACTCTGTCAAAAAATATAACAGAATGCTTGATATGTTATGTAATGATGGAAGAGCAAGAGGCTGTTTTATGTTTTATGGAGCTGTCACAACCGGGCGTTGGGCTGGCAGAGGTATCCAATTTCAAAACCTTCCTCAGAATCACCTTATAGAACTTGATGCTGCCCGCAATGCTGTTCTTAACTTAGATTATGTGGCGATGGAAGAAAAATTTTATACCTTTCAAAAAGATAATGGCATAAATCATAAAACTCCATATAGCGTTCCAGAAGCTTTATCTCAATTACTTCGCACTGCTTTAATTCCTGAGAATGGCTATAAATTTATTGTTGCCGATTATAGCCAAATTGAGGCTAGAGTGCTTTCAACCCTTGCTGAAGAAGAATGGCGACTTGAAGCCTTTATCTCTGGTAAGGATATTTACTGCGAAAGTGCTTCTCGTATGTTTAATAAACCTGTTGTTAAAAACGGAATAAATGGCGAACTCCGTGTTAAAGGAAAAATTGCCGAACTCGCTCTTGGTTATGGAGGTGGAGAAAATGCCTTAAAAAGGATGAATGCTTTAGACATGGGGCTTAATGAGGACGAACTCCCCTCTTTGGTTACTCAATGGAGAGAATCCAATCCCAAGATTGTTGAATTTTGGCATAGATGTGGAAAAGCTGCAATTAAAGCTATACGATACCAAACCTATGCAGAAGTTAACGATATTAGATTTTGGTGTCCGGAAAATATCCTTTATATTGATTTACCATCTGGACGTTCTCTCACCTATCGAGATACTGAACTGCTAACAAGTGAAAACGGCTATGAACAAATTGTATACAGAGGCAACAGAAACGATAAACTTAAAGAAGTTAGTACCTATGGAGCCAAACTAGTTGAAAATATTATTCAAGGAATCAGTCGAGATATTTTAGCCTATGCTTTGGGAAATCTATCCTCTTATCGCGTTGTAGCCCATGTGCATGACGAAGTTATTGTCGAGGTTCCTCAGAATACTCAGATAAAAACTATTTGTGATATCTTGGAACTAACCCCTCCATGGATTCCTGAGCTCCCTCTAAAAGCGGAAGGATATGAGTGCTTTTATTACCAAAAACAATAAAACAACTAATTGTTATAAATATTTAGTCTGGATATATTGCATAGGGTCTA
>CALVEE010000150.1 GCA_944326495.1 Candidatus Gastranaerophilales bacterium
ATGGCAGATTAATGAGCGCAGAAGAAGCAAAAGCTCTTGCAACTCTTCCTTCAAAAGAAGAAATTTACGCAAAAATGCTTGGATGTATCAACTCTCCGGCTTCTGGTATCGCAAACTCTGTCAATGCTGTTATGTCATCTCTTGTCAGAGCTATTGCTGCTGTTAGAGACCAAAAGGCTGCATAGATGCAAATTAGTTTAAAAATGTATTACAACAAAAATCAAATAAAGGAGAAAAAACAATGAGTATTGAAGCAATTTTAGAATCAATTGAAAAATTAACATTATTAGAAGCTGCTGAATTAGTAAAAGCTATGGAAGAAAAATTCGGCGTATCTGCAGCTGCTCCTGTAGCTGTAGCTGCTGCACCGGCTGCTGCCGCTGCTCCGGCTGAAGATGCTGACGCTGCTGTAAACGTTATCTTAGCTTCTGTTCCTGCTGATAAGAAAATCGCAGTTCTTAAAGAAGTTAGAGGTATTACAGGTCTTGGCTTAAAAGAAGCTAAAGATTTAGTTGAAGCAGCTCCTAAGGCTGTTAAAGAAGGCGTTAAGAAAGATGAAGCAGAAGCACTTAAAAAACAGCTTGAAGCTGCTGGTGCTTTTGTTGAAATCAATTAGTTTGACATTTTTAACAAAAAAAATCTGTTTGGGTTAACCAAACAGATTTTTTTTTGTTATTTCTTCGTTACAATCATAAACGATTTTAAACCTCTTCCGGTTCCGCCATTATCTTCCGTTGAGACAACATTAATTTTCTTATAATTAAAAGAAGTAGAGCTTCCGCCATCAAAGGCCATTGCGCTATCCAGTCCATAGCTTGCACACAAATCTCTTGCTTCATAAATGTCCATTGGATGTTCGTTTGTTACAATAAAAATATGCGCTTCCTGCTTCCCTTCCGGTAAGTTTTTAATTCCAATCAGCGTCCTTGGAGTTTTATGAAGAACAGATGCTGCTTCTCTTATAATATTACCTTCTGCATCTTTTTCAATAAAAAACTCTTCTTCAAGCCTCAAATTCGGAAGAAGCTGCGGGCCTCCCTGCGCAGATGTTTCAACTGAACATAGAAAATCAATCTTAGAATTATGCTGGGCTATTTCATACTTAAGTTTGCTGTCACAGTCAAGAATTCTAAACTCCGTTCTGTTTAATATTTTTTTCATATTCTGTCTTAGAACCGGGTTTGTCATAATATTTTCATTAAATATGGGATCCTCGACCGTTTGAGAATCGTTTACTATATAAGACATTGTTTTCTGGTTCTTAGGATCAAAAAAGCCTGCGTTAATTGTTAACAAAGAACCTCTTGCATTGTGAGCTTCTTTATTAGTAATAAGATTTGGCGACGAAACAAACTGGACTTGTTTTTTTATTTTATCACCCGATAATACAATATGATAAATTCCGTCGTTATATTCGACATTAATAGGTGAAGCTGCGAAAGCAGCTCCTGCAATCAGCAAAAGAGATAAAGTTAAAATTTTTTTCATAATTAAAGATCCCTCGATTTATAAAACATTACTATAGCTGCTAGAAAAGCCATTGGCGGGAAGGCTGCTGTTATAAGCGGAGACAGTACACCCTTTTCTGCCAGAAGGTCAAAGAACGGCAGGGTTATATAGTAAACAAAAATACACCCTATTGCAATTGTAAACCCGATTAATCTTTGTTCACGGGGTTTGCTAAAACCTAATAAACAGCCCATTATAGCCAAAAGCACACATACAAACGGATGGAAAAACCTTTGATAATATTTGTTTTGCATAAGCCTGAAATCCTCATCAAGATTAGCCTTTTTTAATAAAGAAACATAATGTTTCAAATCCTTGTTATTTATATCCCTGTCCCGTTTTGTAGAATTTATCATTATGGTATAAGCTTCTTCTGCGTCATCTCCGTTAAGAATATCCACCCGGTCTTTTTTTGTAATTCTCTTAAAAATACCTTCTTCATTTATATCATAAGAAGTTACATCCTCTAAAACCCATGCCGGTTCGCCTTTCAGACCAATCCCCTTATGTCCTGTTTTTGCAACCAGAATGTTTTCAAGTCCATGTAAATCGTCAAAAACCTGCTTTGAAAAGTTCATAACAATTACATCAGTCATCTCATCCTGAAAAAATCTGGAAACAACAACAGCCTGCTCCGGATAATTATTTTCATCTTTTTTTGTATAGATATATTGCGTCAGAGTTTTCCCGCCTTTGATTTCATTAAGTTTTTGACAGGAAACCGGTATCCATTTATCATATGTTACAAAACATAAATACGTAACAAAAAAACTCAAGACCAGAACCGGGGCAAGTATTCTATGAAATGACATCCCGACTGCTCTAAAGATTGTTAGTTCAGAATCTTTACTAAGCTTATCAAATGTGAATAAAGACCCCAAAAGAAGTCCTACAGGGAAAGCTTTTCCTAAGATTTTAGGAAGTTCATAAAAAAGAACCAGAACTCCTGTTTTTACGGTATAAACACCTTCCAGAATTTTTTTGATAGTATTCAAAAGCATTTCAGGCGCAATCCATACAATTGTAAATAAAAGAATTGCAACAATTGTAGTTATAAGCACCTGCGTAAAAATATATCTGTCGTATACAGTAAAAAGCTTTTTCATACTAGAGTTTGAAATCCTTTCCTAAATAAAACTCTTTAGCAACAGGATCATTAGCAACATCAACACTCTTACCCTGAATTTTAATTTTGCCGTCAAATATTACATATGCTCTATCTGTAATAGAAAGAGTTGCTTTGGGGTTGTGGTCAGTAATTAATACCCCTAAGCCCTTATCTTCGGAAATTTTTCTGATATTATCCTTAATTTCTCCAATCGCAATCGGGTCAATACCGGCAAAAGGTTCATCCAGAAGCATGAAATCAGGGCTTGCTGCAAGCGCACGGGCAATCTCAACACGCCTTCTTTCACCTCCTGATAATGCAACTGCCGGAGATTTACGCAGTTTCATGACCCCGAATTCCGTTAAGAGTTCTTCAAGTTTCCTTTTTTTCTCGTCAACAGTCAATTTATCATTCATCTCTAAAACTAACTGTATATTTTCTTCTACGGTAAGTTTTCTGAAAATAGAATTCTCCTGCGGTAAGTATCCGATACCGGCTTTTGCACGCAAATTCATCGGCCAGGCAGTGATTTCTTTATCATCAATATAAACAGAGCCTGTATTAGGTTTTACCAGACCTACTATCATATAAAAAGTTGTAGTCTTACCTGCTCCGTTTGGGCCTAAAAGACAGACAACTTCGCCTTTATCCATGTAAAAAGTAACATCATTTACAACGCTTCTATCGCCGTATATTTTTACTAAATTTTTCGCCTCAATCCTCATTCTTACTCCCTGAAACAGTATATTTAATATGATACAACAAAATAAGCCCGGCATAAAGTGTAAACTTTTGTAACAAAAATTCTTTAAAAAAGGCAATTTTACCAGCCAGAGATACTTTATT
>CALVEE010000151.1 GCA_944326495.1 Candidatus Gastranaerophilales bacterium
AATCTTACTGCAAAATTATAAGAAATATAATAGATAATACGATGTATTTGAAGCCGGAGCTAATAGTTGCTCCTATAGGCAAAGACAAATGTGACAGCGGCTGGTTTGCATCAAAAATTCTTGCTGATATGGGATTTAATGTTATTCAGACTATTTTTGAAAAATTAGAACCTAAAAGAGAAATTATTATATGTGACAGCAATATGCCATTGTATGATAAAATTACAACAATAACAGCGGGTATAATTAACCCAGAAATTTTAGAAATCGCAAAAACAAGAATTATGTTAGAATCAGCATCACAGAGTGCGCAAGAGGCCGAGTCTTCTATATTTACCCCTGGGTTCTGGGGGGTGCCGCCTAATGATTTAGAAATATTAAAGCTGTTTCCGGATACAACCCATGTTTACGGCTGGACAAGATGCGTTGAAGCAGGTACTCCTGCTGATTTGGATTTGGAAATGTTTGTGGACGAAGGAGTTCCGACTGTTTTTTATGCACAGGCTTTTTGCGCTAAAGCGCAGCTTGCAAAATACTTAGCAGACAAATACAACGGGCTTTATATTGATATTGACGATTATGCCTCAAATTCTATAAAAGCTAAAGTAGAAGCGTTTTTAAGACTTAGCTGATTTTTGTTTAATCACTGCATCAATAAGCCCCTTGAACAACGGGTGCGGTCTTTCCGGTCTTGATTTAAATTCAGGATGGAACTGGCAGGCTACGAACCAATCTAAATCCGGAAGTTCTACTATTTCAGAGAGCATTCCATCCGGAGACATGCCGGAGAATACTAGCCCTGCTTTCTTTAGCTGTTCTATATAATCAGTATTAACTTCATATCTGTGCCTGTGGCGTTCTGAAATCTTATTTGCGCCGTAAACTTCATGAGCCTTCGTGCCTTTCTTTAAGTGGCAGTCATAAGCTCCGAGCCTCATAGTTCCGCCGTAACCTTTAATATTTTTTTGTTCAATCATTAAATCAATTACGGGATATTGAGCATTTTCGTCAAACTCGGTAGAATTAGCACCTTTTAAACCCGCAACATTCCTTGCATATTCAATTACCGCGCATTGCATACCCAGACAAATTCCCAAAAACGGAATATTATTCTCGCGAGCGTATTTTATTACGTTTAATTTCCCTTCAATACCTCTAATCCCGAAACCGCCGGGGACAATTACCCCGTCTACATCCGCCAGTAATTCTTTACATTTACCCCCGTCAAGACATTCTTCTGAATTGATCCATTTAATTTCTGTCTTTACATTATCCGCGTAACCGGCATGTTTTATAGACTCTACAACAGAAATATACGCATCCGAAAGCTTAGTATACTTTCCTGCAATAGCAATCTTAACACTGCCTTTCGGATGATTAATTTTATCGACTAATTCTCTCCAGCCGTCTAAATCAGCCTTTCTTTCCGGCACCTGCAGAAGCTTAAGCACAACATCAGCAAACTTCTGTTCTTCAAGCGCAAGCGGAACTTCATAAATACTCTTCATATCCCTGCATTCAATAACCGCTTCTTTAGAAACCGAGCAAAACAGTGCGAGCTTATCTTTTTCTGTTTTAGGAATAGGTTTAGAAGTCCTGCATACAAGAATTTCCGGCTGCAAGCCATAGCTTCTTAAAACATTAACACTGTGCTGTGACGGTTTTGTTTTCAATTCCCCCGAAGTCGGCAGGTACGGCAAAAGCGTACAATGGATATTTATAGCATTTCCAATTCCGACTTCTGTTTTAAACTGCCTAATTGATTCTATAAACGGTAAACCCTCAATGTCACCTATCGTCCCGCCTATTTCAATTATTTGAAAATCAGGTTTAAAATGTTTTTGCGCTTTAACTAATCTGGATTTTATTTCGTTTGTAATATGCGGAATTACCTGAACGGTTGCGCCTAAGTAATCTCCTCTGCGCTCTTTCTGAATAACTGTCTGATAAACACTTCCGGAGGTTACATTGCTTATTTGAGAGAAATTAGTATCAATAAACCTTTCATAATGCCCCAAATCTAAATCCGTTTCTGCCCCATGATCGGTTACAAAAACTACTCCGTGCTGAAAAGGACTCATAGTACCGGGGTCGACATTAATATACGGGTCAAATTTTTGTATAGCAACGGAAAATCCTCTAGCTCTCAATAGTTTTCCTAAAGATGCGCCTATAATTCCTTTGCCTAAAGAACTAACAACACCACCTGTTATAAAAATATACTTTGTCATATAGTCGGACTCCTTAATAATAAACCTAATAATAAATAAGGGGCTAAAAAGCCCCTTGAAACTTTAGTTAGTTAATTTTAGGAACTCTGAAAAAACCGTTTTCCTCATCCGGAGCGTTTTTCATCAATTCCTCTTTTGTCTGTTCGTAATAAACTTCATCTTCCCGCATAACGTTTACAAAATCAATAGCATGCGCCATGGGTTCAACATTTGATGTATCAACTTCGTTCATAGCATCAACATGTTTTAAGACATCGCCAAGCTGTTTTGTAAACTTCTCTTTTTCTTCTTCTGTTAATTCCAAACGAGCCAATTTTGCTACGTGTTCCACATCTTTTATTGTAATCATAATTTTTCTACTCCAATAATTATTTATATTATCATAAACTATTTTTTGAGTAAATCTTTTATACCGGATAACATTAACAAATTCAAAATCTGTCAATTTTTGGATTTTTCCGCATGCTTTTATATTAAGTTTTGTAAAGAAAATTTTAAAACTTGAAATTAGTTACTTTATACATACTTTATATATATGTAAGACTAAGATGGAAAGAAGCAAACAATGACACTATTTGGAATGTACAATATGAATATGTTTGGCGGAACCGGCTTCAGCGGTCTTAGTTCGTTTGGCGGTTTTGGTAACTTTGGAAGTTTCGGAATGGGCGGGAGCTTATTCACAAACTGTTTTGGCGAAGTCAATTATGATGCAATGGCGGGTTATGGTGTAGCTAATGCTCTAACAAGTGTTGCAGGTATGGCTATTAATCAGGCTGTAAATAATAAGCGCGCTGCAAAAGCTGAACATGAAAATAATCAAGCTGAAATTGAAAAAATTAATCAGGAAATTAATTCGAAAACTTCAGCAAAAAATGATTTGAATACAGAAAATACATCGCTTCAAACAGAAGTCAATACAGCTTCAGCTAAATCAGAAGAATTAGCAGGACAAATTAGCACAAAAGAAGCAGATATTACTAATTTGCAAGCAGAATATGACAGATTAACATCAGCTGCAGCATCGGACGAAACCCAAAAAGAAGCTCAAACTCAAGCCTTAAAAAAATTGAATACAGCAAAAGAGGAGTTAAAAAAATTAGAAGCCGATAAAACAGAGCAAGATAAAATTGTTCAAGACAAAACGGCAGAAATAGAGGCTAACAACGCAGAGATCGAAAAATTAAATGATGATATCAAACAATTAGAAGCTCAAAAATCAGAGCTTCAAGAATCAGTAAATGATGTTATTCTTGATAAAGCTGACGGGAATAAATGGAAACGTACCTGCAAAGAAGATTTTGATAAAAAATGGAATCAAGACGGAACAAAAGCTGAAAACACAGAATTTACCCAAAGTGATATGAGATATGCTATTGCAGGATTTAGAAATGCCACAACGGAAGAAGATAAAAAAGAGTGGGCAAACAAAATCGCTACGATATATGATAACTTGAGCCAAAGTGATATAACAAGCAACTTTAAAGCAGCAAGACAAATAGTACAACAATATATAGGCTAATATTAAGATTTGTAACAAAATGACTCAATTATGAAATTGAGTCATTTTTATTTACTTTATATATATGTAAGACGTAAATAAGAGATACAAAAGATGGGTTACTACACAGAAATAAGTAATAATAAAGATTTAGCAGCAAAAGACGTTGCCCTGTATAACAGAATGAACGGCGTTTCTGCTCATAATTCTGGTACTGCAGCTGTACTGGCACAAGCTGTTCCTTCTATATTTATGTCACTTACAACAAAAATTGCAGAACGTCAGTCTGCTAAAGAAAATAACGAAACTGAAAGCACATCAGAAGATGCAGAAAGAACAAGACTTCAAAAAGAGTTAAGCAAGGCTTTAAAAGACATTGGTGCAGAAAGCGAAAAGGATATTAATACAGCTGTAACAACAGCTACAAATAAAAGAAATACTGCAGTTAGTAATGCAAACAATGAACTTAATACATTAAAAACAGAAGTAGCTGGCAAAAACTATCAATATTCAAGCCCTGAGGATTATGACAAAGCTATTCAGACAGAAACTGCTAATCTGTCAAATGTTACGGATGAAACTGCAAAAACAGAAATTCAAACAAAAATAAGTAAGCTAAAAGAAGAAAAAGCTAATTTTGAAAACGACCAGAAACGTATTGCTGATGCAGAAAAAAATCTGCAAAAAGTGACTGAAACTGAGGATGCAAAGCTTGCAAAGATAACTCAAAGAGCATTAGAAGCCGGTGAACTTGTAAATCAATTAGCAGCTTTAAATAGTGTTGACAATAAAGAAACCGAAAAAGTAGAGGCTCAATACAACGAATTGAAAACCTTTACAGATGCATATAAAAACTATAAAAACGCACCTTCTAAAGAAACAGCTTTAGCGCTACAAAAAGTTTATCAAGATTGTCCGCAGGATAGTCCTAATTATAACAACATTTCAACGTTATATAAAATGTATCAGAAAGACGTTGAAGGTTTATTATAACAGATTTTATATTAACCCCATCTTACATCTTACAAAATTTTTTGAGCCCGCATTTGCGGGCTTTTCTTTAGATTAAAAAAGCCGGTTTCTAAACCGGCTTTCAATAAAACTAACCTCTGATATTGAGTTCTTTAATAAGACTTCTGTAACCTTCAAGATCTTTTTCTTTCAAGAATGAAAGAAGTCTTTTTCTTTTACCTACCATCATCAAAAGACCGCGTTTTGTAGCAAAGTCTTTTTTGTTAGATTTCATATGCTCGGTAAGTTCAGAAATCTTCTTTGTTAACATTGCGATTTGTACTTCGGCAGAGCCTGTATCTTTTGCATTTGCGCCGAATTTTTCAATAATTTCCTGTTTGTTTTTTAAATTCATAATTTCTTCCTTTTCTGTTTTGCTCCTTAGTAAGACAAAGGGATTAAGCTTAGAAGCCTGCAGTAAACATTTCCAGCAGGTAACATTTACCCCTTGCCCTCACCGGGCACGTACAAGCGTCATACTTACATATGCGCTCCACAGAAGTAAATATATTATAAAAGAATTTAAAAATCAAGCATGATACTTAATATTATTTAATCTACGCAATGATAAGAGCCGATTACATAAAACATTTTTACAAGAGGCATAATTTCTTCGAATGCTTTTTCTATTTTTTTATCAAGGATATGTCCCTCAAAATCGATATAGAACACATATTCGCCAAGTTCTTTTTTTGAAGGGCGGGAGTCTATGTATGACATATTAATCCCGTGTTCTTCTAATATTGTTAAAATCTTATTTAAAGCTCCGGCTTTATTTTCTGTAGAAAATGTAATACTTGTCTTATCATGACCGGTTTGAGGTGCCGTAAATTTAGCAAGAAGTATAAATCTTGTCTGGTTATTAACTTCATCATTAATATTTGTATCAATAATTGGGACTTGATACATTTTTGCGCACTCCAGACTTCCGATTGCTGCAATATTTTTATCTGCTGTCTGCAGAGATTTAACAGCAGCAGAGGTTGATAACGTTGCTTCTTCAATGAGTGAGTCGGAAAAATTATCCTGCAGATACTTTTTGCATTGAGCTAAAGCCTGCGGATGCGAGCGTACAACTTTTATATCAGATTTCTTATCTGCATATCCTAAAAGAGCGTGTTCAACATTCATTGTAGTTTCAGCTACAATTTTGTATTCTTCTTTTTTTAATGAAGATAAATTATCTAAAGTTTCACGCACTATACCCTCAATTGAATTTTCAATAGGAATTACAGCTGCAATATCTTCAGAATTTTCATCCTTTAAAGCCTTTATTACACTTGAAATAGACTTAAGATTTGTACTTACGCAATTTAAGCCAAAAGCATCGATAAACTTATTTTTTGCAAAATCGCTATACGAGCCTCTGGGGCCTAAAAATAATAACTTTCTTATCCTTGTTGTATCCAATATTTCCGGTGTCATAATTTCTTCCTACCTGTCTGCTGAAAAATCTCTTTGTAAAACATTGTTTATACGTCTTGTTGCTTTATCCATATCACCTGTTTTGTAATAGAGGCGTGCAAGAAGCATTTCTCTTGAAGATGAAGGTGACATATTGTAAGCTTTTTGTGCATATGAAAGAGCAGTCCCATAGCGCTTAACTATTGCATAAATTGCTGCAATTTCTTCATAGCTTTTGGCTATAGTATCTGTATCCTGTGTAATTGTTGATATTTTTTGATACTCTTCAATTGCTTTTACATATTGTTTATCTTTTTTTAATTTTCCGGCCTCAACAAAAATCTTCAACACTTGCTCTTCAACAGAAGGTGCTGCCGGTTCTGTATTAGTTGCATTATTTGATAAATTTTCCGCAGAAGCTTCTTGAGGCAATTCATCAATATTTTCTAAAGATTCTTGCTCATTAGGCGTAGGCTGGAACATTGTGTTTTGCTGTCTGTCTTGCACAGCACTAACTGTATCGGTTTTTTGTTCAACTTGTGCTTCCTCTTGCACAGTATTATTCTCTTCTTTTACAGATTGTTCAACAGCCCTCGGCTTTTGAGTGTTTGCTGTCATATTTCGGGAAACAACCTTATCAGTGTTAGAATCCGGAATAAAGCTGAACACTTTAATTATAAGCTCCAAAAATACTGCGCATATTAGAAACAGTATTATTAAGAAACTTTTTGAATTAAATTCTGTATAATTGTTCATCAGATAAGGCTCCTTTCTCTTTATTTTTTAATTCTACACCAAAAGCAAACATTGCAAAATCATATTTTACAGGATCCTCCGGACAGAGTTCTCTTAGCTTTGCTGTCAGCTCTAAAACAGCTTTAAAGTCATTGCTTTTCCTTGTCAATAAGCTCATAGCGCGGGATACTCGTGCAACATGAACATCAAGCGGAATTAATAAATCTTTAGGCTTAATAAATTCCCAGATGCCTAAATCTACGGGAGGTTTTCTTACCATCCATCTTAAGAACATGTTCATACGCTTCATTGCTCCGCCGTTTTCGGGATTAGGAATCATATGATAAAACCCCTGACCGGCTGATTTTGGAGCTTGCGCGTAAAAATAATCAACAGTAGATTTAAGCATACTATATATATCATTCTCCTGTTTATATCCGTATTCAAATAATTCTTCTAGTCCTTTTGAACTGCAATAAAGTTTGTTTAGGATTTCAAAAATCGGAATTATGTCGTTATCCTTTGAAAAACGGTATTCAAAACCTTTAAGATTAGAAAAATCGCCGGCTTTTACATAATCCGAAATCTTGTTATCAGCAAGGTTAAATAAATCATTAAGCTTTGCAATAAACATTTTGCGGTTACCGTACGCAAAAAGTGATGCAATGAAGCCTGCAAGCTCTGCATCCTCTTTTTCTGGATACTTGTGTATAAATTGTATCGGATCATCCTTTATAAAATCTTTTGTTTCGTATTTTAAAACGAGATTGTCCAGCTCTTTTTTAGTTATCATCTTATGCTTTTAAAAAAATCTTCCAGTATTTTATTACACTTATCTTCTTCTATACCACCATACACTTTTAGCGGGGAATTAGTCAAGCTTTTAAAAATATTGTTAGAAATCAATGCTCCGTATTGTGGATTATATGAGCCAAAATACAGAGTACTTATTCCTGATTGAATAACAGCCCAGGCACACATAGGACAAGGTTCCAGCGTAACATACATTTCACATCCTTTAAGCCTGGATGTGTTGAGGTTTATTTGAGCTTCTTTTATCGCAAGCATTTCTGCATGAGCTAAAATGTCATTATCTTCTTCTCGTCTGTTATGAGCTGATGCGATTATAACCCCGTCTTTTTTTATAATACATCCGACAGGAACATCTATTTTGCATTCTAAAGCTTGTTTAATTGCATTTTCCATGACATAACTCCTGTATTAACTTAAGTCAATACAAAAAATTTTTAATGATATTTATTATACAAAAGCCTCATATCCTCATCTGTTAGATACTGCATTGAATCTAAATCATAAGGATACATTATGCTTTTAGGCATTGTAGAATGGCCTAAACCGATTGCATGACCGGCTTCATGGAGCATTACGCCGTATATATGATCTTTAGAACGCGTAACTATTTTTCTTACATACTGACCGCCTTCATAAGCCCTAAAATATTCTTTTGTTCCAATTGTTACAAAAGCTTTATAATAATGTCCTTTTTTAGTCATCATCTCAGTACAGCCCACCGCGCCGGCGTCATTACAGTTTGCGACAAAATCTACAAACTCTACAACGATATTAGCGTTACTGGGTTTGTTTACGAATTTGAAACGCACCAACTTTTTTGAACGATGTTCCCAAGCCTCAAAAGCCTGCTGCATTAAATCACTCATCTGACCGTATTCCGGAATATAAACATAAATGGGCTGACCGACCCAACGCGGCCTCTGCGCTGCAATAGCAGGAAGCAATAATAAAAAAGCCAAAACTGTTAATAAAAATTTCTTCATCATTTACTCCATAAATCTTTCAAACACTTTATCAATATTCTTTAAATAATCTTTTGTATCAAAACATTCATTAATTTCTTTTTCAGAAAGGATATTTTCACTTTCTAAACCAACTCTAAAATTTCCGCCATTCAGGGCATTAAGCGCATGCTTTTGAACTATTCTATACGCTTCCTCACGCGTATAGCCTTTTTCTACAAGCTTTAGCAGAACTTTTTGGGAATATACAACACCGCCGTAAAGCTGTGTATTTTTTTTCATATTATCTTCATGAACAACGAGATTTTCCATAACTCCCTTAAACCTATGAACCATAAAATCTATTAAAATTAGAGAATCTGGGAAGATTATACGTTCTGCTGAACTGTGAGAAATATCCCTTTCATGCCAGAGATTTATATTTTCATAGGCAGTAACCATATTAGAACGAATAACGCGCGCAAGCCCGCACAAGTTTTCGCACAAGACAGGGTTCTTTTTATGGGGCATTGCAGATGACCCTTTCTGATGAGCTCCAAAACCTTCTTCAACCTCTCTAACTTCTGTTTTTTGAAGATGCCTGATTTCCGTTGCAAACTGTTCAATAATTGATGCAAGTATAGCAACAGAAGATAAAAACTTAGCATGCCTGTCTCTTGATATAATTTGAGTAGATATTTTAGCAGGTCTTAAACCGAGAATTTCACAAGCATACTGTTCAATTTCAACCGGCAGATTACTATAAGTTCCGACAGGGCCTGATATTTGTCCGACGGAAATTTCATTCAGCGCGGAATTAAAACTCTCTTTTGCTCTTAATAATTCATCAAGCCAGTTAAGAAGCTTAAAGCCAAAAGTCATAACTTCTGCATGAACTCCATGAGAACGGCCTATGCAAATGGTGTTTTTGTATTTAAATGCCATTTCTTTTACGACTTTTATTAACTCCTCTAGCTCGTTATTAATAATTTTTGCACTGTCTGCAATTTGCATTGCAAAAGCCGTATCAATTACATCAGAGCTTGTTAAACCCATATGAATGTATTTTGCATTCTCTTCTCCTACTGATTCATTTACAGCAGTTAAAAATGCTATCACATCATGTCTAACTTCCCGTTCTATTTCATCAATTCTTTCCAGAGTAAAAGAAGCTTTTGATTTTATTTCATCCAAATTCTTCTGCGGAATGCGTCCAAGTCTTGCATAAGCCTCACACACGGCGATTTCAACTCTTAGATAATAATTAAATTTTTCCTTTAAATCCCAGATTTTTTTTATTTCTTCACGCGAATATCTATCAATCATAGAATTATTATACTATAAAAAGTAACGAATATTGAATAGTTAATAAGTTAATAGGTTAATAAGTTAATAAGTGGATATGTGGATATGTGGATAAAGTGCACGCAAAGCTCCCTTCCTTTTTGAGGGAGGGCTGGGGTGGGTACTGATAGAGGTCTATGAGTTAATAAGTATAGGAGAATAT
>CALVEE010000152.1 GCA_944326495.1 Candidatus Gastranaerophilales bacterium
TTAATTTTCAGGTTTTTGGCTTGTTGGTAGCTTGCGCTACCTTCCCTCCACTTTTCGATACTCAATCGAAAAGCGGAGCCTTGCCAACCGCCCATAATTTTTATTTAATTTTCAGGTTTTTGGCTTGCTGGTAGCTTGCGCTACCTTCCCTCCACTTTTCGATACTCAATCGAAAAGCGGAGCCTTGCCAATCGCCCTCCAATTTATTTAATTTTCAAACTTTTGGCCTTTGGTCGGTTATCCTATCTTACGCCTCTGAATCAATCGAAAATCAGAGTGTTTGCCAATTACTATTTTACGCTTTTGGTTTAGCATGGCTGAAATGTGACATCAACCTGCCTATGCCATTACGCATAGCAATAACGGGATTTGATTTATTAGTTTTTACAGAAGATGATACAAACTTGTCCTCTGTTTTATAAAATTTTGGCATTTTAGTTACAGTCATCTTTGGAGGCACAATCCTTAACGGCTCAAATACAGATGTAATTGTCGAAACAGGATTGTTTGATATACCGAAAATTTTACCCATAAACGTTTCTCCTGATATGTAAAAAAGGCGACACCCGGATTCGAACCGGGGGTAAAAGCTTTGCAGGCTTCTGCCTTACCACTTGGCCATGTCGCCACAGGACTATAATATTATAAACATATACGATTTGCAAGAGGCTTGTTGACTGATATTTACGGCTATGATGTAAAAAAGACGGCTCATTCAAGAGATGAACCGTCTGATATATTATACCTTACGCTTACGAGCAGCTTCGGATTTACGTTTTCTTCTTACGCTGGGCTTTTCGTATCTTTCGCGTTTTTTGACTTCAGATAAAATACCAGCCTTCTGGATTTTTTTCTTAAATCTTCTTAAAGCGCTTTCGATACTTTCGTTTTCGCCCACTTTAACTTCTGCCATTTATATTTCACCACCTTTTCAGCATTTCATGTGTACAAATTTATGATACCTTAAGCAAAACAGAATTTCAAGGGGGTAAATATAAGGGGGTAAATATAAGAGGGGGAAATATAAGCGGTAAATATGACTTGAAGAAATATTGTTTTAGTGCTAAACTGCATATATTCTAAAAGGAGTACATATGGAGCCCACAAACGAGGAAATAGTTACAAGACTTTTATCTTCTAATGAGATTTTGCATGTTAAAAATAATAATAATGCATTCACTATTAATCCTTTATACAACCTTGGAGAATTTTTGAAAAATGTTAAAGATTTACCGGGCCCTTATGGTGAAAAGTATGTTTTTATAAAATAAAACCTCTCTTTTTAAGAGAGGTTTATATTTTATTCTTTAGAACTCCAGTCTTTTTTACCATATCCTTCGTGCCAATCGTATTGAATTAATTCATATTTATCACCATGTTTCTGGAGTATATATTCCTGATGGTCTTGATCGCTTACGTATACATATTCTCCATTAACAGTTTCTTTATATGTATATGTTATATCTTTTGTATCCTGAATTACAATTGTCTGTGGATGTGAACCGTTTGTGGATTTAGTAATTTTAGAAGTTTTACCGTTAACTATGACAGTATCTTTTGTTTTTTCGCTCACATCATGTGCCCTGATAACGTCACCATTTTGAAGCTCAGTCTTTCCATCATAGTTTGTATAACCCGGCAAATATGAATGCTGTACATCATCGCCTTGCCCCGGAGTAACAGCACCCGCACCTTCACCACCAGGAGTTTCTGTTGTAGTGGGTGGTTGTTTTGTTGCAGCATGAGCTTGTTCAGCTTTCGTTTTCATATTCTTTAATGTTGCAAGCAAATTATCATATGTCTTTTTATCATTTACGCCTTCAATGCCGTCTTCTTTATCTCTGGCGTCTTGTACTTTATCTATAACTGCCTGTATTTCTTCCGGCGTTACATTTTCTTTTTGTTGTAAATCTTTTAGCTGCCCCGTTAAATCTGCAAATTTTGCATTATCAATATTCTTTTTTGCAGGTTCGCTGTCTTTCTTTTCGTGGCAATGACAAGTTGTTGTACTTGTTGTACGGCTTTCAGCTGGTGTACGACTACCGCCGGTACTACTCCACGGACTACTCCAAGGGCTTGTGAATGATGGGAAAGCAAAACCGCCCATTCCAAGTCCGCCAAAGCTGCTAAACAAACTGCCAAAGGCATTTCCAAGGCCTAATCCAAAACCACCCCAGAACCCGCCGCCAAAATGACTGCCGCCACAAGTAAATATTGTAGTATTATTACTGCCAATATTTATTACGTCTCCGCCGCGTGAGTGGAACATTTCATAATGTTTAAATGCGCTGTGACAATTAATTCTTGACATACTCTGTACCTCGTTGGTTTCTTACATCTGTTATATATATAAAGTATTTAAAAAGTATTCAATTTCACAATTGTTTTTAATCGTTACAAAACTTTACATCATTAAGTTTTGTAACAATTATCTCTAAAACCCTAAAGTTTTCTAAAATTATGCCGATATATATATTACAAAGGGAAAATAAAAAAAGGAATCAGGGACATGGGATTAAATGTATCAATGGATTATTCTTACCAGCTTGAAAATCGGGAAAATTTAAGAAACACCGCAAGAAATATTCTAAACAACAGCGGTGCAGCCTCTGAAACTACGCAAAAAATTATTGAAAAGACCATTTTTGAAGGCGACAGGCAATTGAAGGAAATCTATACTAACCCGCAATTGTCTGTAATAAAAGCTTCTACACAAATCAGCCTTAATGGTACGTTAAAAGAAACTCTTAAGTATTTAAGAACACATGCCGGCAAACAACCTGTTAAAGAACCTGTCTTAGGTGAATTGTGGAATATATTTTCTGCAAATAACGAGGCCTCTGAACATAATCCATACAAAGGGGAATTATGCGATTTTCAGATAGATAAAAATGCAAAAAACATCTTTGCCGCATAAAGATATACTAAATTTCTCCTCAAACAAGGCGGAAGCACAAAGTGCTTCCGCCGCCTCACTATATAAGAACTTTTACCACAGCCTTCTTCACAAAAGCAGGATTATCTATAGCTAAAGAGGGCTGATGCGCATCATCGGGATACAAAATCAAAAATTCTCCTTCTTTTAACGTGCAGTAATTTACATTTTCAGAACAATCTAAAAATTCTATATCTTTTTGACTATTGTATTGTTCTACTGTCGTACAGACATCATAATCCACCACCCCGATTTTTTCCTCGCCCTTTATCATATATTGAATATCAATATATTTTTTATGCGCCTCAAACGGAGCAGTAATTTTTGTTTCATAGCTCTGCACATTTGCAAAAATCCTCTCACTGTCAATCAAGTATTTTCCATCAGCCAGATTTTCTAAATCAGTTTTTCGAAGCCAATCTAAACCTTTCTGCAGGTTTTGGCCAATTTCATTAAAAAGAGAACCCTTTATCATATACCCTCCTTAAAGTTATCTTTACAAATCTTAACAAAAGATAAGAAAAAAAGCAATTTTGAAACCTAAAAATACTTTATATAAATGTAAGGTTACAAAGGTTAGAAAAGTTAGGTAGGTTCACTATGTTATTAGCATTCTGGCAAGTCCAGAGGTTAACACGCGAAATAAATGATTTAGAAAGGCAGGCAATAGAGACCCGCAACAGACTTTCGAACTATCAAAAGTATGCGAGTGTCTTAGGCGGCACATCAATTATGACAATGAGTAATGTTGCCGGCATGTCTGCTGAACTTCTGCCAAGAGCTGCAATGTTTGCACAATTCTCTAACCAGGCAAGCTCAATGAGTGCTATGCAGAACTTACAGGTAATGAAGATGAGCGGTATGGTACCCTGGACAGGCAATCCAATGGCACAATACCAGATAGAGATGAGTGCTTTTGCGAAGTTTAAGGAAGAATCAATGAAGGCTCTTAAACAGCAGGAAATTCAGGTTCTTAATGAAAAGGAAAAAGAAATTCAGCTTGAAATGAACTCTATTGAACAAAGAATAGCAATGAAACGGGCTGAACTTAACTCCGTTAAACAGTTAGCAAGTCAGGAGGCTAGAGATGGCGCACCGAGCTTTGGACTGTAGAAAATAGTTTAATAAACTCTAAAAACTTATAGTGTGAAAATAATGTGAAGTGTATACCTATTAACTTAAAAATTCCCCTCGCCTCTTATCCAAGAGGCTTTTTTTTGGTGGAGGGGAAAATTCGTGAAGAAATCTTTTTATCATTTTTTGTGATATATTATTTATACGTCATGAAATTATAAAGGAGTATATCATGCAAATTCAGAAAACTAATACAAATTTTCAGGGAATTAAATTTCCATCACGCGTAAACACTAACGAACTAGGAAAAATTAAAGAGTTCATTTCAAATGAAAACAATGTTTCTTTGATAAAAAAACTTGATGCACGTGAAACAGACATATATTTTACAGAGGGGCTTAAAAAAGTCGGTTTTGCCCATCAAAGATACGGACACCTAGATAAACATGGTGCGTCGGAAGTTCCTGCAGCCAATTTTTCAAGCAATATCGACCAAACTCTGCAGACCGTTTCAAAAGCAATAAAGAAAGTCCAGCAGGCTTGGCGCAATGCGTATGAACACACAAGAGGCTGTTAGTAAACAGGAATATCAATAGGGTTAAGAAGTTTCACAGTAAGGACAGTACCTTTATTAATATAAACATCCTGTCCTTTTCTAAACATATCAATAACACTATCGCCAATCCAATAGCCGACACCGCCGATAAAACCACCGATTGCGCAGATAGGTGTTGTCAGATACTGAATACCCGGAGCCGACTCACCGGCTTTTAATCCGTAATTAGTCGAATTTTTGGTTATCTCAACTGCTCTGTCATAATTTAACTGCAAAGCTTCACCGTAACCCAAATTTTTATACAAGCTGCCGTCATAGTATATTTTATCAAACCTGCAAACGGCCATATCAAGAGGAATTTGTCTGCCGTTTGGAGTTACTACGTGATCAAAATCAAGATAAAGTTTTGCCCCTCTTGAAAATCTTTTTGCAGTGTTTACCTTTGAAATACTGCCTCTCACAATAGAGCCCTGCGGCAAGACAATAATATCACCGGCAGAAAGTTCATTTTTCAATGTTGCTGTAAAAGAATCGCCTTCACATCCTGAAAAAGTGCTGACAGGCTGTAAAAATTCAAGCTCAAAAGTAGTTCCCGCAGGAATTCTTTTAGTTCTTGCGTCCGCCTTAAAAGTTCCGGCAAAGGCAGGAATTGAAAGTAACAAAGCTAATATTGATATTATTAAAAACCTAAATGTTTTCATAAATAAACCCTCTCTTAAATTCTAGTTGATTGTAGCACATTAAAACAGCAAAAGCAATTGATACAAAAGCTTTCTTACAGAGAAATCTCATCAATTTTTCCCGAAGCTTTTTTAATAAGCTGCGACGCCGCTATAGCAGTCAACGGTACACATATTACGATTGCAATACTTCCGATAAGTGCTGATGCTGTTTCGGTTACAACCTGATTAAGATTAATAAATTTCTGCAAATCAATATTTCCCGCAAGCAGAAGCAAAGGTAAAGAGCCTCCTAAATAGACCAATATCAAAGTATTTGCCATTGTGCCTATAATATCCCTTCCAACATTCATACCCGAAATAAATAACTCCTTAACAGATTTAGAATTATCAATTTCGCAAATTTCGTTAATTGTACTTGCAATAGACATTGCAACGTCCATGACAGCACCGAGGGTTGCAAGCACCATAGTAGAGATTGTTATACTTATAAAATCAAGCTCCGGGTGAGCCGTGTATAAAAACATTGAATTCTCTCCGGTAAATCCTGTAAGGTGCGCAGTAAGCATTGTTATATAAGAAAGAGCACCGGCAAAAAGCAAGCTTAAAGCAGCTCCTATTATTGCAGAAGTACTTTTAGCATTAAACCCTCCGACCGAATACATTGTCGCAGCCGTTGATAATATGCAGATTAAAAAAGTCGCTAAGACTGGATTTATACCAACTAAAATCATCGGAGACAATAAATGCGTAATAAATAATACAGTAAGAGCGATTGAAATAAAGCTGTATAACCCTTTTTTTCTTCCGACATAAATTAATAAACCGCAAAAAACAAACGACAGCCACACCAGCGTACCCGAACGCTTAATATCTTCAATCGAATATTCAACCCCGCTTCCGTTATCTTCTGCATGAAGGATAACTTTTGTATTCTTTTTTAATTTTATATCATAATAAGGATTTCCTGTTAACATATTATCTAGCTCAACCGTTTCTCCTTTAAATTCGCCGGTCAAAAGCTTAACTTGAACAGCTTGTTTCGTCTGCGTAACTTCATTCTCATTCAAATCAACATACTGAACATTCTGAACTATTCCGGTTTCTGACGGAAGAATTTTTCCTTCTTCTGCCATAACCGGAAGCAGCAAAAAGACTGAAAATATTAACAGAATTAATTTCTTCATAAACTATTCCTCTAATCGAACAAACTGGTCTGCGTTGAAGGCATTTTCCTTCCAAGATGCCTGAACCCTTCAGGAGATACTTTTCTGCCTCTTGGAGTCCTTTGCAAAAGCCCCGCCTGCAAAAGATACGGTTCGCAGACATCCTCAATAGTTCTTACATCCTCGCTAAGAGCCGCTGCTATCGTTTCAATCCCGACAGGACCTCCGTCGTATTTATCTATAATCAGGCTTAATAACGCTCTATCAGTATTATCAAGCCCAAATTCGTCAATTTTAAGAATATCCAGCGACTCATTTGCAACTTTTTCGTCAATTGTTCCGTCATATTTAACTATTGCAAAATCCGAAACTCTTTTTACGAGCCTGTTCGCAATTCTCGGAGTACCTCTTGAACGCCTTGCAATAGCTTCTGCGCCTTTTTCCGTAATATCGACTTCAAGAATTTTTGCAGTTCTCATAACAACTTTTGTAAGCTCTTCTACAGTATAAAATTCCAGCCTGTGAATCATTCCAAACCGGTCTCTTAGAGGACTCGAAAGTTCACCCGCTTTTGTTGTAGCACCAATTAGCGTAAATTTAGGAAGCGGCACTCTTAATGTTTTAGCGGTTTGACTTTTTCCTGTCGTCATATCAAGCGTAAAATCTTCCATTGCAGGATAAAGTATTTCTTCCGCAACTTTATTTAAGCGATGTATTTCATCTATAAAAAGAATTTCTCCGCCTTTCAATGACATCAAAATCCCGATTATATCCCGCGGCCTTTCAAGCGAAGGAGCAGAAGTTATTCTGATTTCTACCCCCATTTGGGCCGCAATAACACCTGCAATTGTAGTTTTGCCTAATCCCGGTGGCCCGTAGAAAAGCATATGGTCTAAAGGTTTTTCACGTCTCTTAGCTGCCTCTAAAATTATTTTCAAAGTTTCTTTTAAAGCAGACTGACCGATATAGCTGTCAAAATCCTTAGGCCTGATATTGCTTTCAAATAAATTATCATATTCTATTGTCTCGGATTTTACTATAGGGTTCCTCTTAACCCTTTTCTCCAAACCCTCATCATCTGATATTATTGCCATAATTTAATCTTAGCATAAAATTTTAACAAACTCTATTTGTATTTTCCCCTTTTAGATAATCCCTAATCAGATTGAAAGTTTGTTGCAGAATATAATTTACAGACTCTGTTGTATTATAAGCAATATGAGGCGTAATAATAACATTTGGCATGTCTAAAAGCTTTTGAGTAATAAGCGCTGTTTCTACACAGTTCTGCTCCGTACCATCTATTAAACCCGCCATCTCTCCTTTATATGTACTTATAAACTCACACTCAAGAACATCTAATGCAGCGCCTTTTACCTTACCTTTAATAAGATTATCATATAACGCCCTGATATCCAAAAGCTCTCCTCTTGCGGTATTAACAATATAAACCCCATCCTTCATTCTTCTA
>CALVEE010000153.1 GCA_944326495.1 Candidatus Gastranaerophilales bacterium
TATAGTAGAATTTATTATCTCTAAACTCATAAATCTTAATAAGAACCCACCCCAGCCCTCCATCAAAAGGGAGGGAGCAGCGCCAAGTGTAGATCGCTCCCTCCCTCTTGAGGGAGCGGATATTTGCAAGTCTTGATTTTTATTTGATAAAATTGATTGAACATACTTGCTAAGCCCTCTCCCAACGGGAGAGGAGCAGCCGTGTTTGAGGCTGTGCCGAAAACTACGGATGCGGTGAGGGGGCAACACGTACGAAAAAATAAATAATTATAAAGTGAATTTTAAAAGAGCAGTTCGTTTAAATAATATAATTAAATTAATGTTGAACAAGTATGCCCAACCGATAAAACCCGATTAGCATATATTAGAAGATGCGGTAAATCTGTGATTTACCGCATAATACAAAACTTATATAGTTCACAATAAAAATTATGTAATATAAATTTTCTCCTTTTTCGCTTCCATCTCTGTCACTTTTACATTCAGCATCGGAAGCAAAAGCCCGAGGGTTATTGCAGAATATGCTATACCGGAGGCTTGTGCAAGATTTAATTTCCACATATTTTTCTTAGCGAAATTCCGCCCCTTAGATGCAACTTCATTGTGGGTTTTAAGGCTCATATCATTCAGCCAGTGCTTAAGCCCTTTGCCCTCTTTTGTATAATTAAAAAGTTCTTTTCCTTTTTTATCCAGAAGATTTGCAACACCTTTTGCAGCAAAACCGCCAAATACAAGCCAGTTAAGGAAGCCTAGATAATCTCTTGTCATAGATTCTCTAAGCTCCGTACTGTTATCTGCAGCCAAAAATCTTCCTATAATATTAAATCCGTAAACTGTCTTAATCGCATTACCGCTTGTTATAGGCCCTGTGAATTCAAGCTTTTTCCCGAATTGTTTCAAGTTTTTTACCCCCATTACTGAAAACACCATGCCGGCCATAATCACCGAAGCGCCTATTTTCTTAATCCATAGAGTATTATCTTTTTCTTCTTTATTATGTGCTGATGTAGTAAAATCAACATCCCCGACAAACCCCTTTTTGCCGGTGCGTTTTTCCGTAATTTTGCGGTTAATATACTGGTTCGTAAGTCCGAGAACGCTTGAAGCCGCGATTGCGCCAAAAGCCTTGGTTTTATTAATATGTTTAATTTTTTTGATTATTTCGGCACTATTTTCTTTTCCCAGAATATCCTTACCCATATCATGAGTATCGCGGAGAATATTCTCCAATTTTGCTGAAAATTTACTGCCTTTAATATTAACTTCTGTATCGCGTTCTGCTCCGAGAGCGTTCGCAAGACGTTTTTCCATAATAGAAAATACATTCTTTTTATCTTTACTATCCAGCCCGTTATCCTCAATAAGTTCCGTTAAAGTATTAATAAAACCGGATTTTGTTTTCAAACGCTCCTGAATATTCTTAAATTTACTATCCTTCCATTCAATATCATGCCATCTGTCCTCATCAATCCACTCAACTTTGCTCCAGTCAATTTCAGTGAATTTGTTAACATTTTTCCCGTCCCTTCCTGAAAGATTTGAAAAAACATTTTTAACATATTTTTTTACATTACCGCCCCACGCAGACTTTAAAGTATCAAGAGACTCATTAGAATACCAGCTGTCCGGATTAATTTTAACCTCTTTCATAACATGTTTTGAAGCAATGCTTGAGATAAGTTTCGCAAAAATTCCTGCAGAAAGGCAGTTAATAAATGTTCCGCTGATTTCCCTGAAAAAAGTCTCCGCACCGGCATACTCGTTTCTGGCTTTTGTATCATAATAAGCCCTTGGAATAACCATAGCCCCGACATCAAGACCTACAGCATTTACCATTTCATTCATATCGCAGGTTCTTAAAACTCTTGTCAAAGTGCCGTCTAAAGGCCCTCTAAATACCGTATTGCTATTTATATTATCTATCTTCATCTGTTTTCTGTTATCCCTTCTGCACTAAAAAAGTCCCGTTTATTTTTATAAACGGGACTTGCTTGTAAAACTTCAATAAAAACTACACATCAAAATTTCATCTAAGTCCCGCCGATGACTTGGATGATGAGGAGGATGATGTGTTGTTTATGCTAAAATTCTTCATACGTCAAGTATACACTTAGGATATTACAGATGTCAATAGGTATCTACATATCTGTAATAATAATTCTCTTATCGGAAGAGATTTTATCTATATTAAGCACAGTATAAAGTGTTTCATTGTAAATAAATTCGTTCGAAAAATATCCCTCGCCGGACTCTAATAAGTCACTTTCCTGAAATTCAAACAGCTCGTTTATTTTATCAATAAGAAGTGCAAGCTTAAGCTCATTGCATTTTATAATAATAACCGGTTTTTTATCCGGCTGTGTGCTTGAATCAAGTCCCAGAAACTTTTTAAGATTTATGACCGTAATATAATCCCCCCGAAGGTTCATAATCCCTTCAATAAAATCAGGAATCCCCGGAACATTTGTAATAGAAGTATCTTTCAAAACCTCTTTTACAAAATCAAGTGCAATACAGTAAGAATCCGCATTAAGATTAAATGAAATATACTTATTTTTAGCATGCAGCTCTCCGGAAGCCAGTTTCAAGCTGGACTTATCCGCAATAGCCATGGTTCTCTTAGTCATTATTGAGCGGGAAGCCTCGTCTACAGGAAACAGTGCCGGAATATCAACATCTGCCCAGCGGTTATCATGCTGTTTAAGAAGATTTTCTATTGCATAAATATTTATAATAAATATTGTTTCCTGATTATATTTATATAGTGAATCTATAACCATTTTGCTGTCGACAAAAGGTATTGCATCCATCTGTGCAGTATCAAACGGGAGTATCCCTATAACCTGGTCTGTTATAATCCCGAAAATAATTTCATCAGTCTTTACAATAAGAAGTTCATTATGAACAGTATAAGGCGGAACTTCAATGTTCAAATAAAATCTAATATCAACAACATTAATAACAAAATTATTATATTTTAAAAGCCCGACAATATTATTCGGAAGCTTTTGTGGATAATCCAGAGCAGGTAATTTCATAATCTCAAGAATATTATCCGAATTTATAGCATACTTATTCTCTCCGATTTGAAAATAAAGATGTGTATTTTTCTTCTGTTCAATTAAATTATTGCTGCTCATAAAGTACTACCCTGTTTCTTCCGCTCTCTTTAGCTCTGTATAAGGCATCATCTGCAGATTTCAGGATATCTGCAGGAGTATTGAATTCCGGATAGTTCATAGTAAGTCCGATACTTACCGTAACTTTAGCCTTAACATTATTATAATCAAAATCGTACTCTTCGACCATTCTTCTTAGTCTCTGAACCGGAATAACCGCTCCCTCAATATTGGTTTCCGGCATAATCATAACTAGTTCTTCACCGCCGTATCTGTAAAGCAGGTCGGTTTTTCTAAAGGCAGATTTCATCAAATCCGCAACAGTTTTGAGTACATAATCCCCGTACTGGTGGCCGTAGGTGTCATTAACCTTTTTAAAGAAATCAATATCAAGTATTGCAAGGCTAAAGTCTGACGGGTGTCTTTTAGTACGGTTATGTTCCTGTTCAAGGCTGATTTCAAACTGCCTGCGGTTATAAAGTCCTGTTAAACCGTCCAATACAGACATAAATTCTTTTTCTGTATATTGATATTTCATCTTAAATATTGCAAGCAGTTCGCTTATCATAATATCAAAATACCTGAAAGAAGCGTAATCCATATCCTGACGCGTATAGAAGCATATTCCGCCGATTAGTTTTTTATCAAATATAAGCGGGATAATAATCTTAGACCTCAAATCCGTAAATTGATACTCAAGTTCTTTTCCGAGAAGAATTCTGACAACTTCAAACTTGGTATTTTTGAAAGTTCTGAACTCTTCCATTTTTCTAAAAAAGTCATATTGAATATCAGAAAGAAGATTTTTGCTCAGGTTTTTCCCTAAAGTATCGATATAGAGAATATTTTCGGCAAAATCATCGGGTGAAGCAAAAAACACTCCGGCAACACTATATTCTACAAAAGAGCTCAAAAGTGAGAACAATTTTTCAACAAGAACCCTCTCATAGTTCATAAAGTCGCTCAAATTCCGGAATTCATTAGCAAATACTGATTTAAGCAGTAAATCATTCAAAATTGAGTTTAATCTTGTCTGCGCAACATTATCCGACTTGGATTTTAATGCCAGAGTCGTCTTGTATTCAGCCGTAAGCGGATAACGCCTCAAGGTTGCATTAATATTTCTGACAAGTTCATCCATGTTAATAGATTTAGACAGAAAAAGCTGCGCACCGGCCTTTTTACCCCAGAAACTGTCAATTTTCTTATCTAAAACAGTTAGAAGAATTACAGGAATTTTCTTGGTCTCGTCAACATTCTTAATCATTCTGCAAAGCTGATACCCGTCAATCACCGGCATAAGAATATCTGATACAATAATATCCGGAATGTATTCAAAAACTTTTTTGTACGCTTCCGCGCCGTTCATTGCTGTCTCAACTTCAAAGCCGTTCTGTATAAGCCCGTCTTTTAGAAACTTTAACTGTGTATCGCTGTCTTCTACTAATAAAATCTTCGGTGCCATATATTCCTGTATTCCAATTTTATGAATTTTAGTATAAAATGATTATATAATAAATACTTAAAAAAAACTATAGGAGAGATAACGTGCTTAATGAATGGAATTTTGGATTAAAACAAAGATTTAATATTAAATGTGTAATAGACGTAGTGACTTTTGTATTTGCGTGTGTGCTGTTTTTGTTCTTCGCAAAAATAAACGGGGTTTCTCC